>NZ_JAMXLV010000001.1 GCF_024054535.1 Thermococcus alcaliphilus
TGGTACTTCAACGGTGAGCCCGTCACACTCAAATTCATCATCAGAATTGAAGACCACAGAAAGGATCTTGGTCTTTATGTTGCCGACTTGATCGAGAGATTCTGGGGCTTCAAGGTTGAGAGGCTTCTCTGGGATAGAAGAAAGGCTTCAAGAACTGTTTATGCCGGTGATCCAAAGAACTACCAGTGGAACATGTACACTGCTGGTTGGGTTTCAACAGTAAACGTCAAGTGGCCAGATGATTATACAGCATGGTGGTATGCCAGCTGGTACGGATGGCTTCCATCAGCAGTTGGATGGGAAGTTCCAGAGGAAGAATTAATAACAGTAAAAGAACTTGTTGACGAGCT
>NZ_JAMXLV010000002.1 GCF_024054535.1 Thermococcus alcaliphilus
AACTTGTAGTCGATGCTTCCGACAAATTCAACATCAAGCTCTGGATAGCGGGTTCTTACAATCTTCTGTAATTCACCCACGCTCTTCCCACCTCCCACAAAAAGGATCTTGTATCTAGTTGGTTCTCTCGAAAGCGCATCAAACAGTGGGATAAAGTTTGATACAGTACGTATCGAACCAATAAATCCAATAGTAACTTTGGAGGACTTTCCAATGTCAAGATTTGCACAATTCAAAAAATTATCTATTTCTGGGGGCGTGTTTATAGTAACCTTTATTAGGGTTTTTGCTGAATTCTTTCAGGTGGTTGCCGTGATCCCCAGATGGGATCACAGACTCAAAGACCCTGAAAGCGTGGCATTCGCAATTCTTGACGTTTTAGCAGACTTCGAATC
>NZ_JAMXLV010000003.1 GCF_024054535.1 Thermococcus alcaliphilus
AATATTGCTTTTCCTGTGGTTTTGTCGAAGATGTGAATCTTCTTCATATCAAACACAACATCAACCTCCACACCCTCCCTAACCCTAGACTCCGACCTGAAGGAGCCGACAAAAGTCACACCACCAACACGCAAATGCACAATCCTCTCACTACCCAAATTCTCCACAATCTCAACCACAGCCCTAACCAAATTCTCCCCAGGAACCTTCACCTGAGCAAACACAGCATCATACAAATCCTCCGGACGAATACCAAAAACAACCTCCCTACCAACATAACCCAACTCCCCCAAAACCTCAAACTGATCCGGAAGAAGCTTCAACCTAAACTCCCCAAAATCCACAAACCCATCCTCAGTAATCGTCCCATCAAGGAAATTCATCGGCGGCGAACCAATAAAACCAGCCACAAAAGTATTCGCAGGCTTATCATAAACCTCATCCGGCGAACCAACCTGCTGCAAAACACCCCGATTCATCACAGCAATCCTATCACCCATCGTCATTGCTTCAACCTGATCGTGGGTTACGTAAATTGTCGTCACACCAAGCTGCCTCTGCAACTTCTTCAACTCAGCACGCATCCTAACCCTCAACTTAGCATCCAAATTACTCAAAGGCTCATCCATCAAAAACACCTGCGGCTTCCTAACAATCGCCCTACCCAACGCAACACGCTGCCTCTGCCCGCCCGAAAGCTCCCTCGGCTTCCTATTCAAAAGCTCAGTCAAACCGAGTAATTCAGCAACCTCCCT
>NZ_JAMXLV010000004.1 GCF_024054535.1 Thermococcus alcaliphilus
TCTTCTATCCCAGAGAAGCCTCTCAACCTTGAAGCCCCAGAATCTCTCGATCAAGTCGGCAACATAAAGACCAAGATCCTTTCTGTGGTCTTCAATTCTGATGATGAATTTGAGTGTGACGGGCTCACCGTTGAAGTACCATGTGCCGTTGATTTTTTCTAGCGTGTACCCTTGGGCTGCCAGGTCTTGGGCGGCTTTCTGCATTGCGTTCTCAATCATTTGGAGGGCTTTGAGTTTGTTTCCTTGTGCGGTTATGCCGAGTGCACTGTATACTGGCTCGAAGTGTGCGTTTGCACCGGTGCTTGGCCTTATACCACCAAGCATTGGTTGTCCTGATCCCTGGAGGATGTTCTGGACTATGTATTGTCTGCTTATGAGGAAGTTCAATGCGTATCTTATGTCTCTGCAGGCGAATGGGTTGAAGAA
>NZ_JAMXLV010000005.1 GCF_024054535.1 Thermococcus alcaliphilus
TCTTCTATCCCAGAGAAGCCTCTCAACCTTGAAGCCCCAGAATCTCTCGATCAAGTCGGCAACATAAAGACCAAGATCCTTTCTGTGGTCTTCAATTCTGATGATGAATTTGAGTGTGACGGGCTCACCGTTGAAGTACCAGAATCCGTCGTCGCCTTTCTTGAGTTCATAACCTTGTTTTGCTAACTCATCTGCGGCTTTCTTCATGCAGTTCTCAACTAATTGCTGTGATTTGGCGATGTCTGCAACTGCTGTGATTCCCATGGCTTTGTATACTGGTTCGAAGTATGCGTTTGCACCGGTGCTTGGCCTTATACCACCAAGCATTGGTTGTCCTGATCCCTGGAGGATGTTCTGGACTATGTATTGTCTGCTTATGAGGAAGTTCAATGCGTATCTTATGTCTCTGCAGGCGAATGGGTTGAAGAA
>NZ_JAMXLV010000006.1 GCF_024054535.1 Thermococcus alcaliphilus
GATTCGAAGTCTGCTAAAACGTCAAGAATTGCGAATGCCACGCTTTCAGGGTCTTTGAGTCTGTGATCCCATCTGGGGATCACGGCAACCACCTGAAAGAATTCAGCAAAAACCCTAATAAAGGTTACTATAAACACGCCCAAAGTTTAAGAAAATTTTAAATATAAAAACAACTTATTGAGTATGTAAAATTTTCGGAGGTGATAAGAGTTGGAAGAGTTTGATGTCAAATCTGCCATTACAGAAACTTTAAACGACGCCACATTATTGACGTGTTGTCTCCAAGTTTGGGCATTTATAAGTACAGATTCTGACTGAATTTTATTATTTTATTTTTTAACTTCACTTGGAGGGGGCAAAAAGTGATTAAAGGGTACCTAGATAAGTTGGGAGATGATATACCAAAAAAAGACGTTGATGGGGATATATATTGCAAAGGATATTTATTATTATGTCTGGGTGATGTAGAGAAAGGAGAAAGATACCTTAAAATGTTGTTTGAAAAAGATCCAAAAAATTTAAAAGTAATTAATAAATTACTTAATGTCTATATTCTACAAAAAGATTTTGAGAAATGTAATCTACTTCTAAACAGAGTTTTTAAGGAATATATAAAACATGATATTCCACCATTTCTCTTTGCTAAATATCTCAGAATCCTAATATTGCACAACAAAATAAGTGAAGCTATAGCTTTTAAGAAGCAACTCCAAGAAGTTTTTCAATCTTCTATGTATTTAGCTAAATATAAGGATAGTGTATGGAAACTTTATTTTGAACTAGGTAATTTAGAATCTTACATAGGACAATATGAAAAGGCTATTGCGTCTTATCTCAAGGCTTTGTCCTCGTTACCTCCTACTTCAGATTTTATTCGGGCTAAATTATTATACTTAATTGCATTATCCTATTATTCCCTTGAGGACTACAATAGCGCTATAACATATTTGAAAAAGTCAATAGCTCTAAGTCCAAACTACTCAAAATCTTATGTTCTCTTAGGAATAATATACCTAAAGGATAATAAATTAGATACAGCTCACAAATACCTCCATTATGCTTTGAAACTCAATCCTGCTGATAAACAAGCTTTGAAATATCTCAACTTTTTAAAGAATAATAAGCAGGAGGTTTAGCAAATGCCCGATATTACTTTAATAAATGTAGTTTCATCATCGTCTAAACCTCAAACTCCGCTTGGAATTTTATATCTGGCTGGTACTCTTGAGAAATATAATTTTGATGTTGATGTTATTGATTACCAATATATTTTTTATAAACACAAATGGGGGTATAAACATCTTGGTGAGACTATAGCTAACATTGACTCGAAGATAGTTGGTATTGGATGTATGACGGACTCACTGCCATGGGTCATGCTAGCTACCAAATATGCAAAATCTATTACTCCAGAAAAGATTATAATACTTGGGGGGCCTGGTCCATCAGAGGTGTGTTACAATCTGCTTAGCACATACGACAGTGTAGATATCGTCTGTATTGGAGAAGGGGAATACACTCTACTTGAGTTAATGAGGACTATAGGAAATGGTATTTCATATACTCCTAGGGATTTGCTTAATATAAAAGGGATTGCATTTAAGCATGGAGATAGGGTTATAGTAACCCCAAAAAGAGAAAGGATTCAGGACTTAGATGCTTTGCCATTTCCAGCTTATCATCTTATAAACCTTAAAAAATATTATCAAGTCACTGTAGACACATCTCGTGGATGTCCATTTAGATGCACTTTTTGTGATGTGGCTCCCTTATGGGGTCGGAAAGTTATCTATAAAGGAGTTTCAAGGGTTATTGAGGAGTTAAAACTATTGAATGAAAATTATGGGGTAAAGAACATTCATTTTACGGATGATACATTTACATTGAATAAACAAAGAGTTCTTTCAATTACTGAGCAAATACAGAAATCAGACTTGGACATACAATATGCCTGCTTCGGTAGAGTAAACTTAGTAGATAATAATGTTCTTACTTCATTGATGGATTCTGGATGTAAGGGGATATTTTATGGTATTGAATCAGGGAGTAATAGGATATTACGTTTAATAAATAAAGGTTTTACAATAGGCAAAGCTATAGAGGTAGTAATAAACTCGTTAGATTATATTAAAAATGTTACTGCTTCATTCATTTGGGGATATCCATTTGAAGACTTCGAGGATTTCCTGAAAACTTTTTATGCAATAACATATTTGGATTATTTTGGGGTACAAACTAGATTTTCACGATTAGCACCTTTACCAATGTCAGAACTGCGGAAAAAATATGAGAACGACATAATAAAACCATTATACTTTAACATATATTCGCACACTATATTATCAACTCAAGACTTACCTCAAGAAATTGTTGAGGAAATTTTAAAACATCCTCCAATATACGTCTCGTTTTATTGGTTCAATACTCCCAATTTGCAAGAAAAACTGAATTTCATAGATAACTATTACAAGCTTATGGGGTAATGGCTATGAAGACTAATAAGTACTTGGTTCAGATTCCCGTAGAGGAAGGGAATTACATTATATTGGATACGTTACATGGCAAGATATACAAGCTAAAGAGAAATGAATACTATTATCTACTCAATCCTGAAAACTCAAGTTGTAGTGATACTATACATGATTTGTTAAAAAATAAGTTGTTATACCGTTCGGAAGATGAGTTTAATAAAGACGTTGAGAGAGCATATTTAGATTTCATAAGAAAGGAGAAATCATTACCACTTCATTATATGGTAATCCCAACATATTATTGTAATTTAACGTGTACATATTGCTATGAAAAGGGCATCAAAAAAGATCCTGAATTTATTTCTGAAAAAGCTTTATCGAAATTATTTCATGCAATAAACCTAATAGAAGCTGCAAAGAAATCAAATGTAAAGTCTATATTAACAATATTCGGGGGTGAACCACTACTTCCAATTAAAAGAGAATTTGATATTATTGCTCAAATAGTAAAAGAAAGCAGAGAACAAAATTTAGCTCTTAATGTTGTAAGTAATGGTGTTGGAATACCACATTATCTTTCATTACTTAAAGAATTTAATTCAATTCAGATTACATTTGATGGAGATAAGAGCACTCATGATAAATATAGAATATTCCCAAATGGAAAGGGGACTTTTGATATTATAATAAATAATCTATGCTCTCTACTTGATGAGATAAGCACTAAGACACATATAGCGTTAAGAATTCATGTTCATCGAGGAAAAGAGAACTCAGTGTATAATTTATACTGTTATTTAAAAGAGATTGGTATTCTCAAGAGAAAAAACGTTCACTTGTATGTTATGTCAGTGTATAACTACCTTGATCAATCTTTATTAACCGAAGGTATAAAAAATGAATTGGAATCTCTATTGTACCTTGTTAGGAACTTCCCCTCGATGATTAAAGAGGTAATAATTACTGGCCATTCATTTGCAATGTCATTAAATTACTTAATCAATAAAAATAACGTATACTTCCCCAAATTTAGACATTGTGAAGCTAATATAAACCAATATGTTTTCGATCTATATGGCGATATATATCCTTGTGATGTGGTAGTAGGCATAAAGGAATTTTCTGTTGGGAAATTTATTCCAAATTTGCAATTTTATGATTCATTTAAAAAATGGAGAGAAACCTGTATATTAACTCTGCCTTGTAAAGAATGTTCATATGCACTACTTTGTGGAGGGGGGTGTACTGCATTGAGATTATTAAGAGATGAGAAATTGCGCAACAGAACGTGCTCTTATATTACTAAAGAAATTTTAGAATTATATAAAGATCTTACACTGGAATTTTTAAAGATCCGGATAGGTGATAATTTATGAACGCTGCTGTAGAAGTCTCTAATTTAGTAGTAGGGTACAAAAAGACAGAGATTCTAAAGGGGATAAGTTTCAATATAGACGAGGGTACAATAGTTGGGTATTTGGGTCCCAATGGTGCAGGTAAAACTACAACAATATTGACATTATTAGGAATTCTAAAACCCTGGAGCGGATACGTTAAAATATTTGGAATGAATGTATTGAAAAAGAGTACTGAAGCTAAGCAACTTATTGCTGTTGCTCATCAAGAAGCTACGGGAGATCCCTTTTTAACTGTTGAAGAAAATATTTATCTATACCAACGTCTTAGGGGGATACCTAAAAAAAGAGCAAAGATAAAAACTGAAGAATATATTAAGTCATTCAATCTTGAGGAACATAGAAGAAAATTGTTCTTGGAGCTAAGCCCAGGTCTAGCAAAGAAAGTTCAAGTGGCAAGATGTCTTGCTAGTGTAACAGAAAGTACGAGGCTTATCATCTTAGACGAGCCTACTGCTGGAAGTGATCCAAGTTTTAAACTAAAACTTTGGAATATAATAAAGACGCTAAAAGAGGATGGGAAGACGATTATACTCACTACTCATAATATGGAAGATGTTGAAAATTTATGTGATAAAATAATTTTTATAAAAAATGGAAAAATTATTTTTGATGGGGCGTTATCTGATCTAAAGAGTAACTTCAGAATAGATCGGCTGTATAGAATTAAGTGTGGTTTTCCTAAACAATTCCTTCAAAAGGTCAAAGTTCTTGGATTTAACGTGACAAGAGTGGAGAATAATGAAATTTATTTTGAGACGCCCACACAATATAAAATCTCTGAACTAGCATCTCTATTTGAAGAATGTATAGTAGAGGAAATAGGATATGCTGGAAAGGATTTGAATGAAATATTTGTAGAATTGGTGGAGGGAGAAAAGTGATGTTGGGGCAAACATTAATATTAATTGAAAGAGAACTTCTAAGCTACAAAAGAAGTGTAGGTTTTATGATAGCGTCCTTTTTGTCCCCTCTTATGTACCTTTTTGTTTTTGGATATACTCTGAATAAGGGCATGCCATCCATAAATGGGGTATCTTATTTAAATTATATATTGCCCGGAATAATAATGTTAGTTGTAATATACTCATCACTGAACTCTGCTACTAGAGTATTTATAGAACGAAAATCTCACGCTTTACTTGACCTTCTTTCACTTCCTATGAATAAATCGCTTGTACCTTTTGTAAAAATACTGATTCATTCATTACTTTCAGCTTTTAACGCATTAATGTTCCTATTACTTGCAAAATTAACAATATGTTCTGAGTTATATCTATCAATTGATAATATTCCAGTTTTATTTTTAGCAATTTTTTCTAGCAGTTTTGCGGTAGGAATATTTATGATGGGGATTGCAGCAAGTTTGAGGGAAGAACAAAGCTTTAACTCATTAACTTCATTATTCCTTTTGCCGATGATATTTATAAGTACCGCATATTATCCGGTAAGCTTAATGCCAGCTGTTCTCAAAACATTAGCAAGAATTAATCCAATTTCATTTGGTGCGGATTTAATTAGGAATATATTATTTGGGATAGAAATTCCTATTTCTGAAATGATATCTTTTGTTGTGTTTTCGATAGTAGGGATTAGCCTATTACACCGTAGTTTTGGCAAATATTTCAAATAAGCAATTTTCACTTATTTATTTTCTCACTTATTTATGTGAAAACCGTCAGGGGTTTTAGTGTTGTCTTTTGGAACTATTCGGTTGAATTGCCGAGTCGAGTATTAAAGTAAAGATAGGTGAGCAAAATAAATCTTACTCCCGAAATCAGAGACTTTTTGAGTTATCATGTTGTTGAGGTTTTTCAAGTATAACTTTACTGCTCCGCCTAAGCCTTTATAAAGGGAAGAGGGGTATTAACTTCGATAACGCTCATTGGGTGATACCGATGGCGAAAGAAAAGAGAAGAGAGAGAAAGCTAATGCTCCCGGCTGATATTAAGAGAGAGGTTGTTGTTAGGGACGAAAACGCCGAGACCAATTCAAAATGGGGCCTTCCTCCAGAAAAAAGACCGATTGAGATGCACATGCAATTCGGGGTCATAAACCTTGACAAACCTCCCGGACCTACAAGCCATGAAGTGGTTGCATGGATTAAAAAACTTCTGAACCTTAAAAAAGCTGGTCACGGTGGAACTCTTGATCCAAAAGTTACTGGAGTTTTGCCCGTAGCTCTGGAAAGGGCTACAAGGGTTGTTCAGGCACTTTTACCGGCAGGTAAGGAGTATGTAGCATTGATGCACCTTCATGGGGATGTTCCAGAGGACAAAATAAGGGCCGTTATGAAGGAATTTGAAGGAGAAATCATCCAAAGACCCCCTCTAAGAAGTGCCGTTAAGAGAAGACTCAGGACAAGAAAAGTTTACTACATAGAGATAATTGAGATAGAGGGCAAAGATGTTTTGTTTAGGGTTGGAGTTGAGGCTGGTACTTATATAAGGTCTCTCATCCATCACATTGGTTTGGCTTTAGGAGTTGGCGCCCACATGGCAGAGCTGAGGAGAACAAGGAGCGGACCGTTTAAAGAAGATGAGACTCTTGTAACTCTGCACGATCTTATAGATGCTTATTACTTCTGGAAAGAGGACGGTATTGAAGAGTACTTCAGAAAGGCAATTCAGCCGATGGAGAAAGCAGTTGAACATTTACCCAAAGTGTGGATAAGGGACTCTGCAGTTGCAGCTGTAACCCATGGTGCTGATTTAGCTGTCCCTGGAATAGTGAAGCTCCACAAAGGCATAAAACCTGGAGATCTCGTGGCGATAATGACCCTCAAAGACGAGCTTGTGGCTTTGGGTAAGGCAAAGATGAACACACAGGAGATGCTCACAAAGACCAAAGGAATAGCAGTAGATGTGGAAAAGGTCTTCATGCCAAGGGACTGGTATCCAAAGATGTGGTAGAAACTTTGCGCAGGCAAAGTTTCATCAAAGTTGGTACGTGTTCTTTCTCTTGGCGATTATTTTGTTGCCTTCCCTTAAAATTTTCTCTTTCACAAGGGGTTTCTTTATAGGTGCCTGAAGGGCGCAGAAAGCGTAAACCCAACAAGTACTAACTATCTTTCCAGGAGAAAGCCCTTTAAAGCTCCCATCACAAAAACACGTACGAACTGCTTCAAGACAATTAAGAGGAAGAACTTTTTGGTCAAGCTTTATGCAAGCAAAGGTTGCTGTGCAGACAAAGGGGAGAGGTTCAACTTTATAAACCCCTCTTCCAATCTTCGAGCATGAGCCACTACTACTCTCAAGAGCCAAATGTTCCGTTAAAGACCAAGATGATTGAGGTATTTATTAGAGGGGAGCGTTTTAAATTTATAACAGCCAGCGGTGTCTTTTCCTTTGGCAAGCTGGATAGAGGGACAGAACTCCTTGTAAATAATATGATACTTGAGAAAAACTGGCGGGTTCTTGATTTGGGATGCGGTTACGGGGTGATTGGAATCGTTGCTTCCCGCTTTGTTGATTACGTTGTGATGACCGACATAAACAAAAGAGCTGTGAGCATAGCAAAGAAAAACTTAAAAATCAACAACGTTAAGAATGCCGAGGTAAGATGGGGCCATCTTTATGAGCCTGTAAAGGGAGAAAGGTTCCACAGCATAATAACGAATCCTCCAGTGCATGCTGGGAAGGATGTGTTGAGGGAAATAGTTATAAATGCACCCCATCATCTCTACGATGGAGGATTACTTCAAATTGTCATTCGCACTAATCAAGGCGCAAAGTATATTAAGGGACTCATGGAGGAGAACTTCAAGGAAGTAAAAGAAATTGCGAAGGGATCGGGCTTTAGGGTGTATGCCGGGATCGCCTAGCCTGGGATGGCGCGGGCCTTGAGAGCCCGTGGGCGTTTGCCCGCCGGGGTTCAAATCCCCGTCCCGGCGCCAAAATCCTCGTTGAAGGATTAACTTGTGGAGGTGTGCTTATAATGGCTGACTTTAGACATATCGTGCGTGTAGCAAATGTTGATATAGATGGGCACAAACAGCTTAGATGGGCCCTCACTGGAATTAGGGGTATAGGAATAAACTTTGCAACAATGGTATGCAGAGTTGCAGGGTTAGATCCAAAAATGAAGGCAGGTTACCTTACCGATGAGCAAGTAAAGGTCATTGAGGCTGTGCTTGAAGATCCAGTAAAACACGGCATTCCCGCATGGGCAGTAAACAGACCAAAGGACTACGAGACTGGAAGAGACTTACACCTTACTGGAGCAAAGCTCGTTATGGCATGGCGTGAGGACGTTAACAGGCTCAGGAGAATCAGGGCTTATAGAGGTATTAGGCATGAACTTGGTCTTCCATTGAGAGGACAGAGGACTAGATCAAACTTCAGAAGAGGAACTACAGTTGGTGTTAGCAGAAGGAAGAAGTGAGGTGATATAGATGGGAGATCCAAAAAGGCAAAGGAAGAGATATGAAACTCCCTCTCATCCTTGGATTAAGGAGAGACTCGACAGAGAGAGAGTGTTGATGCAGAAGTATGCTCTCAAAAACAAGAAGGAGCTTTGGAAGCACGAGACACAACTTAAGAACTTTAGAAGAAGGGCAAGAAGATTATTGGCTGCTAGAGGTAAGCAGGCAGAAATTGAAAGAGCTCAGCTCCTCCAGAGATTGGCTAGATTAGGACTGCTTCAAGAGGGAGCTCACCTTGATGATGTCCTTTCACTTACAATAGAGGACATTCTTGAGAGAAGACTACAAACGATGGTATTTAAGAAGGGATTGGCAAGAACAATAAAGCAGGCCAGACAGCTAATCGTCCATGGACACATTGAAGTAAACGGCCAAATAATAAGATCTCCAAGTTACCTGGTGCTCAAGGAAGAGGAAGATGGCATAACATACGCGAAGACTTCACCTTTTGCAAACTCCCAGCACCCTGAGAGAATGGTTATCGAAGAGGCCCAAAAGGGTGAGGCACAATGAGTGAGGAAGTTAACATCAAAAAGAAGGAAAAATGGGGAGTTGCCCACATATATGCCTCTTACAACAACACAATCATCCACATAACCGACTTAACCGGAGCTGAGACAATATCAAGATGGAGCGGTGGAATGGTGGTTAAGGCAGATAGAGACGAGTCATCTCCCTATGCTGCAATGATTGCCGCTAAGAGAGCCGCCGAAGAAGCCCTCGAAAAGGGCATTGTGGGAGTTCACATAAAAGTTAGAGCACCAGGTGGAAGCAAAAGCAAGAACCCAGGGCCTGGAGCACAGGCAGCCATTAGAGCTCTCGCAAGAGCAGGGCTCAGAATAGGCAGAGTTGAGGATGTTACACCAATACCGCACGATGGTACAAGACCAAAAGGTGGCAGAAGGGGAAGGAGAGTTTGACTTCCCTTTATAACCTCTTTTTTCGGTGAGAAAAATGCAAATAAAAATTCTTGAAAAAAGGGACAATGCAATCCGCTTCATTTTAGAGAGGGTTGATGTTGCATTTGCAAATGCACTGAGGAGAACGATAATAGGGGAAGTTCCAACTTTTGCCGTTGATGAGGTGGAGTTCTACGAGAACGATTCTGCCCTTTTTGATGAGATTATTGCTCACAGACTAGCACTAATTCCTCTAACAACACCATCGGACAGATTTGAGCTAGATGCCTTGGAGTTAGATGACTACACCGTTACATTGAGTCTGGAAGCTGAAGGTCCTGCCATAATTTATTCGGGAGATTTAAAGAGCGATGATCCAGATGTAAAACCCGTAACTCCCGATATTCCAATAGTCAAACTAGCGGAAGGCCAGAGGCTTGTTTTTAACGCATATGCGAAGCTTGGTAGAGGAAAAGACCATGCGAAATGGCAGCCCGGCTTTGCATACTACAAATATCTCACAAAAGTGCATGTAAGCAAGGAGATCCCCAACTGGGAGAAAATTAAAGAGCTCGCAGCTAGAAAGAAGCTTCCCATCGAAGAAAACGAGAACGAGCTTATCATAACCACTCTAACGAGCTTCTATTTGCCGAGAGAGTTTGATCCGTATTTAGGAGATAAAATTAAGGAAGAAGTAGTGCCAAATACATTCGTCTTTACGGTAGAAAGCAATGGAGAACTGCCCGTTGAGGAAATAGTAGCTTTAGCGCTCAAAATTTTAATGAGAAAGAGCGATAAATTTATAAACGAGCTTCATAAATTAGCCGAATAGCGCGGGGGTAGCCGAGCCTGGCCAAAGGCGCGGGATTTAGGGTCCCGTCCCGTAGGGGTTCCGGGGTTCAAATCCCCGCCCCCGCACCATAATGATCACCCCGTCCCTCGGTGCGAGAAATAAAAGGAGGAATGCTTATGAAGAGGACTGGTCCAACTGATATTAACCTGAGAAGGCTCATTCGCTATCTGAGAAAGAAGTCCAACGAGGAGAACGTTAAAATATGGAAAGATATAGCCTGGCGCTTAGAAAGGCCGAGAAGGCAGAGGGCTGAGGTAAACATTAGCAGGATAAACAGATATACCAAGGAAGGAGATATGGTAATAGTCCCAGGAAGTGTTCTTGGAGCTGGAAACTTGGATCATAAGGTCATAGTTGCTGCATGGAAGTTCAGTGAAAAGGCAAAAGAAAAGATTATTCAAGCAGGTGGGGAGGCAATAACAATCGAAGAGCTTGTAGAGAGAAATCCAAAGGGTAGTGGAGTAATCATAATGGAGTGATGGGCCATGAGGATTATTAATGCTGATGGTTTAATACTCGGAAGGCTCGCTTCAAAAGTTGCCAAAATGCTCCTTGAAGGAGAAGAAGTGGTTATCGTTAACGCTGAAAAGGCAATCATCACCGGAAACAGGGAGTTCATCTTTGAGAAGTACAAGCAGAGAACAGAACTAAGAACAAGAACAAACCCAAGAAAAGGACCCTTCTATCCAAAAAGAAGCGACGAAATAGTTAGAAGAACCATTAGGGGCATGCTTCCATGGAAAACTGACAGAGGAAGGAAAGCCTTTAAGAGACTAAAGGTCTACGCTGGAATCCCAAAAGAGTTTGAAGACAAAGAGTTGGAGACAATTGCTGAAGCTCATATGTCAAGACTTAAAACCCCCAAATATGTAACTGTTGGAGAGGTTGCCAAATTCCTTGGTGGAAAGTTCTGAGGTGATGATAATGAGGATAATCCAAACTGCAGGAAAGAGAAAAACTGCTATCGCGAGAGCTACCATAAGAGAAGGTAAAGGGAGAGTTAGGATCAACAGCAAGCCCGTTGAGATTATTGAGCCAGAAATAGCCCGTTTCACAATAATGGAGCCACTTGTTTTGGCTGGAGAGGAGATAGTTAGCAAAGTAGACATTGACGTCAAAGTCGAAGGCGGAGGTTTCATGGGGCAGGCCGAGGCTGCGAGGGTTGCAATAGCAAGGGCATTGGTAGAATGGACCGGCGACATGAACCTCAAAGAAAAGTTTATGAAGTATGACAGGACTATGCTTGTTGGCGATTCAAGAAGAACAGAACCACACAAGCCAAATCGCTCTACAAAGGGTCCAAGGGCAAAGAGACAAAAGAGTTACCGTTGATTTCCTTCAAACTTTCCTTAAAATTTAAAAACCAAAAAGGTGATTCGCTTGATAGTTCCTGTGAGATGTTTCACCTGCGGAAAGGTGATTGGGGATAAGTATTACATCTTTAAAGAGCGTGTTGAAAAAGGGGAAGACCCCGAAAAAGTACTCGATGAGCTTGGACTTGAGAGATACTGCTGCAGGAGAATGCTCCTCAGCCACGTTGAATTGATAGATGAGATAATGCACTACAGAGTATATTGAAAAAACCACATTTCTTTGGAGGGGCCGTGGGGTAGCTTGGTCTATCCTCCCGGCTTGGGGTGCCGGAGACCCGGGTTCAAATCCCGGCGGCCCCACCAAAATTTGCATGGGTGAGAAAGATGTTTAGATACACAAGATTTGAGAAGGCTCGTATAATAGGAGCAAGGGCACTGCAGATCTCCATGGGGGCTCCTGTGTTAATTGACGTACCGGAAGGAGCCACACCGTTAGAAGCTGCGATAATGGAGTTTGAGAAGGGTATAATCCCAATAACAGTCATAAGGCCGAGTTGATGTGGGATGACAATAATCGAGAACATAGTCGGCAGAATTTCAATCCTCAAGGGTGGAAAGTATTCAATTGAAGTTGACGTTATAACAACTTCCGGATTTGGTAGATTTGCTGCCCCCATAGATGAGAATCCCTCTCTCTACATAGTAGAAGCTCACAGAGCGGTTAGTGAAGTCGATGAGATAATTGGACCGGAGCTTATTGGATTTGACTCTCAAGAGCAAGAGCTCATAGATAGTTACCTTTGGGAAATAGACGGGACTGAGAATCTAAGCCACATAGGGGCGAACACTGCTTTGGCTGTTTCAGTTGCTGTGGCAAAAGCAGCTTCAAACGCCAAAAATATTCCTCTTTACAGCTACATAGGGGGAACGTTCACTACAGAGCTTCCAGTCCCAATATTGAGATTTGCGGAGGATGAAACCTTTGAGTACCTTGTCTTGGTTAAGGATCTAATGGAAATCTCGGATGTAGTAGATGCAATGGCAAAAATAAAGGAGCATGTAAAGAGCATTAACCTTCAAGAGCTCTCAAGAGCTTCAGAGATAGCCGGAGACGAACTTGGTCTTGAGGTCTCTCTTGGAATAGTACAAAAGAAGGAAATGGATATCGAAGATGTCCTCCAGAAAGTTGAGGATCACAACATCTCCTACATCAAGCCCTTAGGCGAAGAAGAGCTCTTCCTTGAACTTATAGCAGGAACACATGGAGTGTTTGTTGACGGTGAGTACCTCTTCAGAACAAAAGACATCTTGGATAGAAGGTATTACAACGCACTTTCAATTAAGCCGATTAACTTAGGTACTCTCACAGACCTTTATAATCTGGTTAATGATGTTAAATCCGAAAGAATAACTCCAATTTTGGCAGAGGCGAAGTATGAATCGGCTGATGATGCTTTAGCCCATTTAGCAGTGGGGCTTAAGTGTCCCGCTATAATGCTCCATGAGAATTCCATTGTTAAAATAAACGAACTTATTAGGATAGCGGAAGATTTGGGTGAAAGAGGAAGAATAATAACGTTTGAGGGGTGAAGAAAATGGAAGAGTATTTGGTTCCACTCGACCAATATTTGGCTGCGGGTGTTCACATTGGAACACAGCAAAAAACAAAGGATATGAAGCGCTTCATATACAGGGTTAGGCAAGATGGTCTATACGTGCTCGATGTAAGGAAAACAGACGAGAGACTCAGGGCTGCAGGAAAGTTCTTGGCAAAGTTCGATCCAGATAGGATATTAGCGGTAAGTGTAAGGCTCTATGGCCAAAAGCCAGTCAAGAAGTTTGGAGAAGTTACTGGGGCAAGGGCAATACCTGGAAGATTTTTACCCGGAACAATGACAAACCCACAGGTTAAGAACTTCTTTGAGCCCGATGTTTTGATAGTAACAGACCCAAGAGCAGACCATCAAGCGATGAAAGAAGCAATAGAGATTGGAATCCCAATAGTGGCTCTTGTCGATACGGAGAACCTTTTGAGCTATGTGGACTTGGCAATTCCAACGAACAACAAAGGAAGAAAGGCTTTGGCTCTAATTTACTGGATACTTGCAAGAGAAGTCCTCTTTAACAGAGGGGACATCAACAGCAGAGAAGACTTCAAAGTCCCTGTGGAAGAGTTTGAGATGAAAATAATCAGAGGATGAAGTCTGTTCTCTCAGATTTCTTTTCTTTTCTCCCTAAAGTATATTAACCCGAATAAACATAAGGGGTTTTGGTGAGCTAGATGGAGCTAGATGAGGTAATATTTAACAGGATGTCCGTGAGATATTACGAAGAGAGAAGCGTAGAAGAAGAAAAGCTAGAAGACCTAATAAAATCTGCAATAAGGGCTCCTACTGCAAGTGGTCTTGAAAACTGGTTGTTTGTAGTTTATAAAGACGAGAACATCAGAAAGCGAATCCACGAAATAATGTACGAAGCTCATGCGGAGTATTACCGTGCATACGGCTTACCTGAAGAAAAAATAGAAAAACTAAAAGCGAAGATATTTGAAAAAGGAATGTACAAAGCTCCAGTTTATGTAGGGGTTTTTGTCGATAAAGAAACGCGCTTCTTAAAAGGGAAAGAATACGAGGAAATTGAATTCCTCTGGAGTGTTGAAAGTGCTGCAATGGCGATAGAGAACCTTATGCTCAAGGCAGTGGAACTTGGCTTGGGAACGTGTTACATAGGAGTTACCAGCTTGGAGAAATACCAGAGGGAGCTTAGGGAAATGGCGGAACTTGGCGAGAATTGGTACCTTGTGGGGTTAGTTCCCGTAGGGTATCCTGCTGAAAAAATAACTCCCAGGCCGAGGAGAAAATCCTTAGAAAAAATCCTCAAAATAATTTAAATCCGGTGAATGAAGATGCTAAATGCCATAATAGTCAGATACGGCGAGATAGGCACAAAATCCCCAAAAACGAGGAGATGGTTCGAGAACATTTTAATCAACAACATAAAAGAAGCTTTAGTGAGTGAGGGTATAAAGTACAAGAACGTCTTTGCAAAGCACGGCAGAATCATAGTGAAGACAAACAAGGCTGAAGAAGGCGTGGAGGTTCTTAAAAGGGTTTTTGGTATAGTCTCACTTTCACCTTCTGCCGAGATAGATGCAGAGCTTGAGAAGATATATAAAACTTCTCTAAAACTTTTTAGGAGGAAGCTGAGGGCACTTGGAGTGGAAGAGCCGAAGTTCAGAGTAACCGTAAGGAGGATAACCAAGGAGTTTCCCCTTAAAAGCCAAGAGCTGGCTGCTAAAGTTGGTGAGTACATACTGAAAAACGAAGATTGCAAAGTAGATTTAAAGAACTATGACATTGAGGTTGGCATCGAGCTAATGGAAGGAAAAGCCTATGTTTATGTTGATAAAGTCCAAGGGTTTGGTGGTCTTCCAGTAGGAACCCAAGGAAAGGTTGTGGCTCTTTTAAGTGGGGGTATAGACTCGCCGGTTGCGGCTTTTCTGATGATGAAGCGAGGATGTGAAGTGATCCCTGTCCACATTTATATGGGAGAGAAGACCCTTGAGAAGGTCAGGAAAATCTGGAACCAGCTAAAGAAATACCACTACGGGGGCAAAAGTGACCTGATAGTTATTAAACCACAGGAAAGGGAGAAAGTTATTCAAACACTAAAGCAGCTTAAAAAAGAAAACTATACATGTGTTTTCTGCAAGTACATGATGGTCAAAAAAGCTGACAAGATTGCAAGGGAATTTGGGGCAAAAGGAATCGTTATGGGAGACTCCCTAGGCCAGGTGGCATCTCAAACACTGGAGAACATGTACATAGTAAGCCAAGCAAGCGATCTGCCAATCTACAGGCCATTGGTAGGGCTGGATAAAGAGGAAATTGTGGAGATTGCTAAAAGCATTGGAACCTTTGAACTCTCTATACTTCCGGAAGATGAGATACCGTTTATCCCAAAGCATCCAGTGATAAGGGGCTCGTGGGAGGAGTTCAAAAAGCTGTACAAATCAGTCTTCGGTGAAGAACCGAGAAAAAGGGGATGTCAATGAAAAGGTGGGTAAGAATTTTGGGGCTTTCCTTTCCGTTTCTTACTTTTGGTGGAATCTTTATTGCAATTTACTTAAATCCTTGGTTTTCTTTAACTGAAAATGCCCTCAGCGATATGGGGTCTATTAAAAACCCTATAGAGTATGTTTTTAATTCTCTCCTCGTTTTTCTCGGCTTGCTGGGCCTTGTATTTGGGGTTGAGATGCTAAAGGAGAAGAGAGTTACCGTGCTTTTTCCTCTCGGAATGATTTCCTTGCTACTTGTGGGAATTTTTCCCGAAGAGTATAAGCCCCATTCGTTTTTTGCACTGTCCTTTTACATTTTGCTCTTTGCGGACATCTTTATCTGTGGTTTAAGACAGAGGAGCAAGAAGAAATCTGCTTTAATATGGCTCCTTAGCAGTCCGCTAGTTTTTATAATGATGCTTTACCTTACTAGGGTATTTGAGGGACTCGCTATTCCGGAGCTTGTAGGGGCACTCTTCATAAACGCCTGGATAGTCTACCTAGCCCTGGAGGTGGAACAATGAAAGCCGTTGCACTCTTAAGCTCGGGAATAGATTCACCTGTGGCCGTATACTTAATGCTCAGAAAAGGCTTTACGATCTATCCGATTCACTTCAAGCAGAGTGAGATCAATTATCAAAAGGTTAGAAGAATCTGGCAGAGGCTTAAGGAACTTTTTCCAGAGAGCTTGGAGGAGCTAATCGTCGTTGATGTTTTTGAATACCAAAAACCTGTCTTTGATAAATTGGTGGAGCTGAAAAAAGGAAAGTGGATATGCGTTTTTTGTAAATTCACCATGTTCATGAAGGCCACTGAGATAGCAAAAGAAAAAGGGGCAATGGCAATAATCACAGGGGATTCCCTCGGCCAAGTTGCTTCTCAAACACTGGATAATCTTCTGATAATAAGCCTTGCAACAGATTTGCCGATATTCAGGCCCCTTATAGGTCTGGACAAAATAGAGATAGAAAGAATCGCAAAGGAAATAGGGACGTTTGAGATAAGCATAGAGCCTGAGGAAGGCTGTAATTTTGTACCAAAGCACCCGGTAGTAAGAGGGATCCTTGGTGAGTTTAAGAAGATTTACCGGGAAGTGCTCGGCAAGGAATGTTAAATATACATTTTTGTGTAAGATTGCCGCAAACAAAACATTTATAATGCGCGATTGGGATGCTATCACGGTGATCAAAAGTGAACGTGTTTAACAGTGCAGTTGAGCTCTTTGAAAAGTTCAAACCTACCCCCCTGCTTAAGCTTTCCCTTTCGGACGATAGGGGGGATGTATTTTGCCAAACTGGAGTTCTTTAACCCATTCAGCAGAAGCATAAAAGATAGGGCTGTTTTTAATCTTATTATGAAGGCTATGGAGCGAGGAGACATTAACGGCACGAGGAGGCTTTTTGAGGCAACCTCAGGAAATGTTGGCATAGCTATGGCAGCTATGTCAAACCTCTTTGGCATTGAATTCAGGGCTTATCTTCCAAAACCTACTCCCAACACAACCCAGACTCTGCTGAGAGTTCTTGGTGCTGAGGTAGTAAAAACCGAATTTGAAACTATTGATCCAAAGATGATAGAGTTCGTTAAAAAAGAAGCAGAAAAGGCAAATGCAGTAAATCTAAACCAGTTTGAGAATGATGACAACTTTGAAGCCCACTACAAATACACTGCAAGGGAGATTGATGAGCAGCTTAAAAGCATAGGACAGAAACCAGATGTAATCGTTGCTGGAATAGGGACTTCAGGACATATAGCAGGGATAGCAAAATACTTCAAGGAGCGCTATGATACGAAGATTGTTGGAGTTGTTCCAGCCGAGGGTGAGAAGATTCCTGGGATAAAGAGACTTGAAACAAAGCCGAAGTGGTTTTTTAAAGTGGAAATTGATAAAGTGATGGAGATAACCCAGAGGGAAGCAATCGAAGGCTCTATACAAGTGGCCAGAAGAGATGGTCTTTTAATAGGGCTAAGTTCAGGTGCAGTGGTCAAGGCCTTTGAGAGAATTCGCGACAAATATCCGGGAACGGCAGTCTTAATTTTTCCGGACGATGGGTTTAAATATGTTGAGGCATTTGAGAGATACTTGAGTGAGGGCCGATGAAAGTTGCTGTGTACCTGCTGTTTCTCCAATCATTTTTCCTTTTGTATTACTCAGCCAGCGCTTTTGGAAGCGAAAGGTATATGTTGCTTATTTTTGGCCTTCTGAACTTTCTCCTTGCTTGGGGGATAGTTAAGGGTGAAAGAAGAGCTATAAAGATAACAATCGCATACAAGGGTGTGGATTTTTTCTTTGCACTCTTAATGCTGATGGGAGGAGCAATTTTTCAATCATTAAACGCCGCAATAGATTTGGCAATACTTCATGATTTGATCGGGCTTTTTGGTAAAAAGGAAGAGCCTACGGAAGAAAGCTGAATTTCCTATGCTTCAAAACCTCTTCTAAACTCGGCACGCTCCAGGCTCCGCGTTTTGTAGTTGAGAGCGCAGCCACCAGGTTTGCAAAGCTTCCCAACTCTTTTAGCTCTTCTTTGGAGAACTCCAGTATGTCAAGCTTGCCCATGTAGAAAAGAGATGCTAATAGGGCTGCCATGAAGGCATCTCCGGCTCCAGTGGTATCTACAGGCTCAACTTTAAACGAAGGCACATCAACCCTTATGTCTTTGTGGATAATTGTACTTCCTTCAGCTCCTCTTGTTATCCCAACAAGAGCGAAGTTGAAGTCCTCAAGGGCTATTCCATTTTTGTTGAGGTACTCCAGCTCCCCATCTCCAATTTTTACTATATCTGTGAGCTTAAGGGCTTCTTCTATGTCTTTGAGCATTTCTTTCTCTCTTCCTCTCCACAAATCGAGTCTGATATTAACATCATAGCTAATGGGAACTTTCCCTTTAACCGCTCTAAGAACATCGAACACCGTTGACCTGCTTGGTTCTCTCGCAAAGAGGACACTTCCAAAATGTAAAAGCTCAGCATCCTTCATAAAGTCCCATTGTATCTCTTCCTTCCTTAGGTTAAAGTAAGCCACACCATCATACAGTATAAACTCGGGCTTTGCTCCTATAAGCTGGACAAAGACTATTCCTGTATGTTTGTTAGTGTCCTTTATTATGTATTTTGTTTCAACTCTTTCTTTTTTGAGTTCTTCTATAAGAAATTCACCAAAAGGGTCGTCACCGACTTTGCTTATCAGTGCACTTTTTACCCCAAGCCTTCTCAGGTCAACTACAACATTCGCTGGAGCCCCCCCAGGATGCTTTTCAAATTCTCTAACGTCTTTTAGTTTTCCCTCTTCTTTTGCAATAAAATCTATTAGAATTTCTCCTATTGCGTATATCATTCCAATCCCCCAATGAGTATTGTTTAGGAGACTTAAAGTTTTACTTTGGGGATGTTTGTACTTAAAGTAAATAAATAGCATGCTTGTAGTTGAACTATAAGTTTTATATAAAAAACAGCAACTAGCATTTCGTTTAGGATGTGCATAGCATCATAATTGTCGAAAATTCTAAGCTTTTTCATCCGCAAAATATATATACTTTTAGTATATACAAAGGAATCGAGGTGCCCCTATATGAATGTCAAGAAGGTACTACTTGGTTTGTTTTTAGTTGGAGTTTTGGGGATTGCAGTAGTGGCAAGTGGGTGCATTGGTGGCCAACAGACATCAACAGTGACTTCGACCCCTACCGAAACTAGTTTGCAAGGAAAGATAGTATTTGCTGTAGGAGGAGCTCCAAATGAAATAGAATACTGGAAAGGAGTTATAGCTGAATTTGAGAAGAAATATCCTGGGGTCACTGTTGAGCTAAAAAGGCAAGCTACTGACACTGAACAAAGGAGACTTGACTTAGTAAATGCTTTAAGAGGAAAGTCTTCCGATCCAGACGTATTTTTGATGGATGTTGCTTGGCTTGGTCAATTTATAGCCTCTGGGTGGCTTGAACCTCTTGATGACTATGTACAGAAGGACAACTATGACCTGAGTGTATTTTTCCAGAGTGTAATTAACTTAGCAGACAAGCAGGGTGGGAAGCTATATGCTCTTCCAGTATATATTGATGCAGGGTTGTTGTATTATAGGAAAGACCTACTAGAAAAGTATGGCTATAGCAAACCCCCAGAAACTTGGCAAGAACTCGTCGAAATGGCTCAAAAAATACAAAGTGGTGAGAGAGAGACTAACCCGAATTTCTGGGGATTTGTATGGCAGGGAAAGCAGTATGAAGGTTTGGTTTGTGATTTTGTAGAATACGTATACAGCAATGGAGGATCCCTAGGTGAATTCAAAGACGGAAAGTGGGTGCCAACTCTAAATAAACCTGAAAATGTTGAGGCACTTCAGTTTATGGTGGATCTAATTCACAAATATAAGATTTCTCCACCAAACACATATACTGAAATGACAGAAGAGCCAGTTAGATTAATGTTCCAACAGGGCAATGCTGCATTCGAGAGAAATTGGCCATACGCGTGGGGACTACACAATGCTGATGATTCACCTGTTAAAGGGAAGGTGGGAGTAGCACCACTTCCGCACTTTCCAGGTCATAAGAGTGCAGCTACACTTGGAGGATGGCACATTGGGATAAGCAAGTACTCAGATAACAAAGCATTAGCTTGGGAATTCGTCAAATTTGTGGAAAGCTACAGTGTGCAAAAAGGCTTCGCAATGAATCTCGGATGGAATCCTGGAAGAGTAGATGTTTACAATGATCCTGCTGTTGTTAGTAAAGCTCCTCACCTAAAAGAACTTAGAGCAGTTTTTGAGAACGCAGTGCCAAGGCCGATAGTTCCTTATTACCCGCAGTTGAGTGAGATAATTCAAAAGTATGTTAATTCAGCCCTAGCTGGCAAAATATCCCCACAAGAGGCATTGGACAAGGCTCAAAAAGAGGCAGAGGAATTAGTTAAACAATACAGCTGATTTTTGTTTTTTACTTTTTATTAACTTTCCCTAACAACTTAACACAAATGGAGGGGAAGATAATGGATAATAACCTCACTTCCAAACTCAAGTATAGGGAAGCAAAACTTGGTTATTTAATGATACTCCCTCTTCTGACAGTAGTTTTAGTGTTTATAATCTTACCTGTTCTGGGAACCTTTTGGATTAGCCTTCATAGGGATGTGACTTTTATTCCTGAAAAACCATTTGTTGGACTGAAAAATTATTTACGCGTGTTATCTGCTCGAGAATTCTGGTATTCTACTTTTGTTACAGTATCTTTCTCATTTGTTAGCGTTTCTCTAGAAACAATATTGGGATTAAGCTTTGCGCTAATATTGAATGAAAGACTCAAAGGGAGAGGGGTATTAAGAGCTATAGTTTTGATTCCCTGGGCAGTTCCAACAATCATCTCCGCGAGAACTTGGGAACTTATGTATAATTATAGCTATGGTCTTTTTAATTGGATATTGTCTATTCTTGGAGTAAGTCCAGTAAATTGGCTTGGAACTCCAATAAGTGCTTTTTTTGCTATCGTAATTGCTGATGTTTGGAAAACAACACCTTTTATGACTCTTTTACTGTTGGCAGGTTTGCAAGCCATTCCACAAGACTTGTATGAAGCAGCTTTGATAGATGGTGCGAGCATGTTCGAGAGGTTTAAGAGTATTACTTTGCCTTTATTAAAACCGGTTTTGATTGTAGCACTTATATTGAGAACTATTGATGCATTGAGAGTGTTTGATATAATCTATGTACTTACTGGTGGAGGCCCAGGAGGTGCTACCACGTCAATTTCTCTCTTAGCTTTCAACTATTACAATCTTGGAGACTACGGAATTGGCTCTGCAATCTCGATTCTAACATTTGTCCTAGTATTGTCGTTTACAATAGTGTACTTAAAAGTAGGAAGATTCAGGGAGGGATTGAAATGAGAGAGGAAGTTCTAAAAAGAATACTATTAACTATCGGGGCCATATTAATGGCAATAATCTGTCTGTTTCCGTTTATATGGATGATTGTTGTTTCCTTTGCAAAGGATCCAACGTTCTTAGGATCTCCGCTTGTAGAGTATAAATCTACTCTTGAGAATTATGTGAGGGTTTTAAGTGATCCTACCTTGCATTTCCCAGCTTATTTAAAGAACAGTATAATTATAGCCAGCCTTGTAACTCTTACAACTGTCAGTATTTCTTCTCTTGCTGCATATGCAGTTTCAAGAATAGAGTTCAAAGGGAGATTACTGATCCCAATATTTGTGCTGGGACTCTCTATGTTTCCTCAGATAAGTCTAGTTGGTTATTTATTCAAGTTTATAGAAAAGTTAGGATGGGTGAACACCTATCAAGCTCTATATTTCCCCTATGTTGCTTGGACGCTTCCTCTCTCATTGTGGATTCTTCTAAGCTACTTTTCTCAACTTCCAAAAGATTTGGATGAAGCTGCAATGATTGATGGAGCATCCCGAATAAAGACTCTAACTACGATAATACTTCCTTTATCTGCTCCTGCTTTGTTTTCAACAGCATTATTAGTGTTCATTGCAGCATTTAATGAATTTATGTTTGCTTTGTTATTTACCACCGATCACAGGGCAAGAACAGTCCCTGTAGGTATAGCACTTTTCCAAGGAGTTCATGGTGAAATTCCATGGGGAAGCGTGATGGCAGCGTCGGTAATCTCTACAATCCCGCTTGTAATAATGGCATTGCTTTTCCAGAAATACATTGTTAGTGGTTTAACTGCTGGGGCACTAAAAGGAGAGTGATAGAATGTATGAGGTAACGAAGTTTGGTGGAGAAGGTAAAAGGCTTAAGGACTACAGGGAAATAATAGGAGATGAAGCTCTGGAAGCTATTAAAGCTAAGGCAGAAAATCTGAAAGATAAGAGTTTTATTCACGTAAACTCCACATCTTTTGGTGGAGGAGTTGCTGAAATTCTGCACAACCTCGTCCCTCTGATGAGGGATGTCGGAATAGACGCAAGATGGTTTGTAATTGAGGGGACAAATGAATTTTTCAATGTTACAAAGAGTTTTCACAATGCTCTCCAGGGAAACAAGGAGCTTAGGTTAACTGAGGAAATGAAAAAGCTTTATTTAGAGATAAACAAAAAGAACGCAGAAGACATTGACCTGACCCAATTTGACTACGTCCTGATACACGATCCTCAACCGGCACCGCTTATAGAGTTTTATGAGAAAAGGCAGCCTTGGATTTGGAGATGCCATATAGATCTAAGTGATCCAAACTTGGAGTTTTGGAAGTTTCTGAGGCAGTTTGTCGAGAAATATGACAGATATATCTTCCACATGGAAGAATACGTTCAAGAGGATCTAAACCAAGAGAAAGTCGTTATAATGCCTCCCTCTATTGACCCTCTAAGTGAAAAGAACATGGAGCTAAGTGAAAGTGAAATCTTAAAAACCTTAGAAAGGTTTGATGTAGATCCAGAGAGACCGATAATCACGCAGGTAGCTCGTTTTGACCCATGGAAAGGAGTCTTCGATGTAATTGACGTTTACAGAAAAGTCAAGGAGAAAATACCAGAAGTTCAGCTCTTGCTAGTTGGTGTAATGGCGCATGATGACCCAGAAGGCTGGATATACTTTGAAAAAACCTTAAGAAAAATTGGGGAAGACTATGACGTCAAAGTGCTTACAAACCTTACTGGAGTTCACGCAAGAGAGGTAAATGCCTTCCAGAGGGCAAGTGATGTGATTCTCCAGATGTCCATTAGGGAAGGATTTGGATTGACCGTTACCGAGGCAATGTGGAAAGAAAAGCCTGTGGTAGGCAGAGCTGTAGGGGGAATAAAGCTCCAGATAGTGGATGGAAAAACAGGTTTCCTGGTGAAGGATGTTAACGAGGCCGTTGAGAAAACGCTTTATCTCCTTGAGCACAAAGATGTAGCACAGGAAATGGGCAAAAACGCCAAAGAAAGGGTTAAAGAGAATTTCATAATAACAAAGCATCTTGAGAGGTATCTTGATTTACTAAATTCTTTTTAAACCTCCTTCCAATATATTTTTTAGGTGACAGTAATGGAGATTCCCCCAGAAATTTCACATGCTTTGAGTGAGATTGGATTTACAAAGTATGAAATCCTCACTTACTGGACTCTCTTGGTTTATGGACCTAGCACTGCAAAGGAAATATCCACAAAAAGCGGGATTCCATACAACAGGGTCTATGATACAATATCCTCCTTAAAACTTAGAGGATTTGTGACTGAAATTGAAGGGACACCAAAGGTATACGCTGCCTACTCACCAAGAATAGCATTTTTCAGGTTCAAAAAAGAGCTCGAAGACATAATGAAAAAGCTCGAAATTGAGCTTAATAATGTAAAAAAGGAAGAACAGAGACCTGCAATATGGAGGAGCAGGAGTTTTGACGAAGCCATTGAGATGTTCAGAGAGTCACTCTATTCAGCTAAAAATGAGGTTATAGTAGTTACTCCAAGCGAATTCTTTGAAACAATAAGAGAAGATTTGATCAAAACTCTCGAGAGAGGTGTGACGGTGTCCCTCTATATCGACAAAATCCCGGATCTATCAGAGTTCAAAGGGAAAGGGAATTTCTTTGTTAGGCAGTTCTACAAGCTGAACCACTTAATAGGCATGACTGATGGAAAAGAGGTAGTCACAATTCAGAATGCCACTTTTGACTCTATTGGACCTCCTTCATTTAAGTCTACCTATCCTGAGATAATATTCTCCCAATACAGTCTCATAATAGAAATTTTCAAGGAATCCACACTCGAAAAAGAGATTATCAGCAATCCAAAAGATATTAGATTCTTCGCTATGTTTCATGCAGTAGACTTTGTTAAAAATCACTTAAAAAACAGAAACATCTATGCTGAGATAACTGGAAAAAACTTGGAGTCAGGCAGATTAGAAACCCTTACCGGAAGGGTTGTAGGATACACACTCTCTCTCAGGGAAGCCGTTAACAATATCCATCTCGAAACTGAAAACGGGGTTGTAAAGGTTGGAGGCATGTTTGCGGTTATTGAAGATTATGAAAGTACTGAAATAAAATTCATTATGGGGTGATTTTTATGGCTGGTGTTAGGCTTGTGGATGTTTGGAAGGTGTTTGGGGAGGTTACTGCTGTTAGGGAGATGAGTTTGGAGGTTAAGGATGGGGAGTTTATGATTCTCTTAGGCCCGAGTGGTTGTGGGAAAACAACAACGCTTAGGATGATTGCTGGTTTGGAGGAGCCGAGTAGGGGGCAGATTTATATTGGCGATAAGCTTGTCGCTGACCCTGAAAAAGGGGTTTTTGTGCCGCCGAAGGATAGGGATATTGCGATGGTCTTTCAGAGTTATGCGTTGTACCCGCATATGACTGTTTATGATAATATTGCTTTTCCGTTAAAGCTCAGGAAGGTTCCGAAGCAAGAAATCGACCAGCGTGTCAGGGAGGTTGCTGAATTACTCGGTTTGACTGAGCTTTTGAATAGGAAGCCGAGGGAGCTTTCGGGCGGGCAGAGGCAGCGTGTTGCGTTGGGTAGGGCGATTGTTAGGAAGCCGCAGGTGTTTTTGATGGATGAGCCTTTG
>NZ_JAMXLV010000007.1 GCF_024054535.1 Thermococcus alcaliphilus
AGGGGCGTGTTTAGTTTCACCCCCTGTTATTTAAACAGTATTTGACTCTGAGGAGGATTTTCAGACCATAACACATTACCCCAAGCAGGATTCGGGTTACAGTAGTCTTTTTCAGAAAACAGGGGATCCTACTGCCAAACCACGTTGTAAACGCACCCCAGAACCCCTCATGAGGATTCCTATGCCTGTACTCTTCTTCAGAAAACACTCTGTCTCTCTTCTTACTACCAAAACCACCTGGAGCGTTCTTAGTTTTCTTAACAATCGGCCGATAACCCTTTTCCACCACAGTGTTCAGAACTTTCTTTGAATCATAAGCCCCATCAGCATAAAAATTCCCAGAACCCCCCGGCAGGAGTTCAATCAGCTCGTTCTCAGAAGTTGTGATCTTCACAGCAACCGGATACAGTAAACCCGGCAGGATTCTCGTTATTGCCTGAACTTCTATCCTACCCTTTTTTTATTTGTAATAATGGTTGAGTCTGCTTGAGTGCTGGCGTAGGGTAATTTCTGGAGTTTTTTCAGGAGGTGGTTTGTCAGTTCTTCGAGGTTCAGCTTTTTCTCCCAGTTGTGGAGGGTTGAGTAGTGAATGTTTGCTCCGAAGAATTTTCTGCCGTAGTGCTGGGCGTCTCTGAGGGGTAGGTTGTAGTATTGTTTAAAGAGGAGTATTGCCAGTATTGTTTTTACTGGAAATTTTTTGGATTTTGGCAGGTTCTTCAGCTTTCCTTCTGATTCGAAGTCTGCTAAAACGTCAAGAATTGCGAATGCCACGCTTTCAGGGTCTTTGAGTCTGTGATCCCATCTGGGGATCACGGCAACCACCTGAAAGAATTCAGCAAAAACCCTAATAAAGGTTACTATAAACACGCCC
>NZ_JAMXLV010000008.1 GCF_024054535.1 Thermococcus alcaliphilus
GGTTTCAACAGTAAACGTCAAGTGGCCAGATGATTATACAGCATGGTGGTATGCCAGCTGGTACGGATGGCTTCCATCAGCAGTTGGATGGGAAGTTCCAGAGGAAGAATTAATAACAGTAAAAGAACTTGTTGACGAGCTTGGAGGGCCCGAGGCTGTTATCGAGAACTTCCAGCTCAAGTACTACAACACCCCCGACAAGCTTGCCGAGCTTTATGACATGACTGTAGAGGAGATTACCAAGATTCTCGTTCTCGGTAGCGTTGACTTCAACGGCAAGAAGTACGAGATGGAAGAAGGTAACGTCGACCAGTACTGGGACCTCCAGAAGATCTCAATGGCTTTAGGTGTAAGAGACTCACAAAAGGTATTCCTCGTCGAAACCTGGGAGTACTTCCCAGTCAACAAAGAGAGAGTTAAGGCAATCGCAAGAGACGTTTCTTCAGGATTATGGACAAGATGGAGCCTAATCACAGCAGAAACCCCAGACAAAGTAGTAAAAGTCGCCGAATTCTCAGCAACAGGAGCACTCTTCATGAGCGCATTCAACCCAGTTGGTGGTATCGACGACGTTTACAGCTCAGCAATCTGGAGAGTAGTATATGATTACGCAATGTATACTGACCTTGCAACTGGAACATACATTCCAGTTAGATGTGACTACAAAGTCGAGAGAGGGCCAGTCACAGTACCAGATGACGCTGTAGTTTACGACACTGTCCAAGACAAGTGGGTTGTTGCTCACGCTGGAGAAGAGGCCAAGGTCAAGATTACCTACGACTGTAAGTTCGGCAACTGGCACGATGGCCACCCAATGACCATGGCTGACATCAAGTACGCTGCCGCATTCAGCTGGGAGTGGTCAACCAAAGATGGCGACGACGATCCATACTACGATGACAAGTTGGCTTCAGCTGCAGAGAGCCTTGCAAAGATCAAGGGTATTGAGTGGGTTGACGAAGACACCTACGTCGTCTACAGCGACTTAACACACCCAGTTGCCGATGACGTTACAGCCAACATGAACGTTTTCTGGGCTTCACAACCATGGCAACTCCTCTACGCTGAAAGCGAACTCGTCGCCAAGGGAGAAGAATACGGCGCATCACAGAAGTACTCCTTCAGTGAAGAAGCTGAAGGTGTCGCACAGCTTGACCTCCTCGTGAAGGATCACGTTGCCGACTTGAAGAAGGTTCTTGAGGCCTTGAAGGCCAAGAATGCCGTTCCATCCGCAATTGCCGATGATGTAAGCGACCCAAGCGAAGGCTACACCAAGATAATTGACTGGATCAACAGCAAGGGACACGCGGTAATAAGCAACGGACCATTCTACATTGAGAGCTATGATCCAGACAAGATCTTCCTCGAGTTGAGGGCATTTAGAGACCCAACATACCCATTCGACCTTGACTACTGGAAGCAGAGATTAATACTTGCAAAGCTCGAGCTCGCTGGAATCGATGTTCCAACCAGAATATTCACTGGCGATGACTTAAAGGTTGCAGTTAAGGCCAACTTAGTTGAAGAGTATCCAGAGACTGGTACAAAACCTGCTGACAAGGGATTCGTCTTTGTTGAAGTGAAGGACGAGAAGGGACAAACAGTGTTCAGCGGTGAGGCTAAGCTCGCCACAGCTGGAAGCTTTGAAGTAACAATACCAGGCTCAGAAACTGCCAAGTGGGAGGCTGGAAGATACGAAGTTTACGTCAAAGGTGGACTAGAAGAGGGCGTTGTTTCATTCACTGACAAGAAGGCATTGATTGTTATTAAGAAAGAAGAAACAACATCGCCATCACCAACATCAAGCCCGAGCCCAACGAGCTCTCCAAGTCCGACTTCTTCACCAAGCCCAACAAGCTCTCCAAGCCCAACGGCAACCGGAGGAATCTGCGGACCAGCAGCACTCGTAGGACTAGCACTAATCCCACTACTCCTAAGAAAAAAGAAGTGATATCCCTTCTTTAAATTTTTAATTTTCCTCTTCTTTTTAATTGTGGAGGTCGAGAATGTCTAACTAATATAGGCATTCCATTTCGATAAGCATTTAAACGCGTTTCTATGTCTCTGTTTGTGCTCATAAGCCTTTTACTGGAGACTAAATAGAAAAATATATAAAGTTTTACAAACTTGAAAATGTTGATGAATGATAAAAAGCCTCAATGTACACATTTGAATGGAGGTGTGTAAGTTGGGATATGGAAAATACATTGCGATTAGGCTCCTTAACGCACTGCTGGTTCTTGCTCTAGTTACTTTACTGGTTTCAGTGCTCTTTACAAAAGTAGCTGAGGAAGACATCAAATCAAGTATCCAGGAACAAATAAACCTCAAACTTAGATCGAACCCTGAACTTCAAAAACAATTAGCCGCAGATCCAGAAAAGCTCCAAGAATGGTATCAAAGAGAATATAACAGACTTATTCGTGTGTATGAATTAGACAAGCCGTTTTGGGTTAGAGTGGTGGAAAGAACAAAAGACACATTGACCCTCAATTTTGGAAATACAAAATCGCCAATCTTTGGTGAAACTGCCGTTAGTAAGATAATTGCAAAAGCAATCCCAAGAACCGTCATCTTGTTCACAACAGCACAGATCTTTGTTATTTTAATAGGCCTCCTCTTGGGTGTAAAAGCAGCACAGATGGCAGGAAGCATATTAGACAGAGGAGTATCCATAATAGCAATGGTCACAAGCAGTATCCCAATGTGGTGGTTCGGAATGATGATGATTCTAATATTCTCATTCAAGATGGGCTGGTTCCCAAGCGGTGGAATGACCTCAATGCCACCCAAAGAAGGCTTTGCATATTATCTTGACGTCCTCTACCATATGGTTCTTCCAGTGACTACAATAGTCTTCGTTCTGTTTGGTGGATGGGCCTGGACAACCAGGAACATTATGATTGGTACAATGCAGGAAGACTTCATCATGGCCGCAAGAGCAAAGGGTGTTCCTGAAAGAAAAGTCATTTACGGACACGCCCTAAGAGCATCAGCTCCACCAATAGTGACAATGACAATATTCAGCCTTCTTGGTTCAATTGGTGGTGCCATTATTACCGAGAGCGTTTTCAACTGGCCAGGAATGGGAAGATTGTACTGGACTGCTTTGCAGCAAAATGAGACTAGGTTATTAATGGGTGTAACGTTCGTTACAGTGGCATTATATTTGATAGCGATGATCATTGCAGATTTGGCTTATGGATATCTAGACCCAAGAGTCAAAGTTGGTGCATCCCAGTCAACATGAGGTGAAGAGCAATGAGATGGGTTGACGTAAAAGCGAGCTTAAAGGATTTCTGGTTTGAATTTAGAAGACAAAAAGGTGGGTTATTCGGACTAGCATTGCTATTCCTGTTGATATTCACCGCTCTTGCAGCTCCATACATAACCGAACCAGACATCCCTAAGAAGTGGACACAGTATTGGGAAGGGAATCCTGTAACAGTGCCCCCAGTTTGGTATAACTATTTCACAACCAAAAAACTGGCTCCCCACGAAGTTTTAACGGCAAATGACCTCAAGATAACCGCTGATGGGCAAGACATCGGTGGAGGAATGAAGTACTATAGCTTCGAATTCACTTACGAGAACAATTACGATGTACCCCCATCAGATATCATAATAAGAAACATTGGAGTTAAGCTGGCAGATATAAACTCCCCTGCTCAAATCGTTGTCACAGTAATAAGACCTGACGGAAACAAGATAGAACTCCTTAACACTGAGCTAAGAGAGGGCTCCATATACCAATTAGCAAAAGATGGAAAAGTTAAAGCCGCGGTATTCCAATGGGCATCTCAATTTGAAAACCCTGAGACGATCGCAGAAGGTGGAGAAACTCTAAAGAACACGATGGACACCATGAAAGTAATATTTGCCAAAGCCCAAGAGGGCATTCTAACAAACCCCGAAGCTCTTAAAGGAACATATACCTTCCAAGTAGAAATCTTTACATTCACAGAAGGAGATCAAGTAGATTTAAGCACCACACAGATCATCCTCTCAGGAAGAACTTATGGGTTAATGGGAACCGATTATAAGGCTAGAGACCTCTGGGCAGGCCTCGTGTGGGGAACAAGAGTATCCCTCACGGTAGGTGTTACAGTAGCAGTTCTTACGGTCCTTATAGGTATCTTCTATGGAGTTACAAGTGCTTATCTCGGTGGATGGAAAGATGAGTTCATGCAGAGAGTTAACGAATTCTGGGCTTCAATACCAACACTACCAATACTTATCCTTCTCGGCGCTGCGTTCAAGGGACACGTTAGCCTTTGGACAATAGTCTTTCTAATGGTTGCATTCTACTGGACAGGAATTGCGAAAGTTGCAAGAAGTATGGCACTACAGATTAAAGAACAAACTTATGTGGAAGCCGCAATTGCCCTCGGTGCCGGTACTGGAAGAATTATCTTCAAACACATAATGCCCCAGATTATGCCATATGCATTTGCAGCAATGGCTCTTAACGTTCCCGGTGCAGTTTTAACTGAAGCATCACTTAGCTTCCTTGGATTAGGTGATCCAACTGCAGTTACATGGGGACAAATACTCTACGATGCACAGACCCAGAGTGCTACAATTAACGGGTACTGGTGGTGGGTTATTCCACCAGGACTAGCAATTACATTAGTAGCATTCACCTTCGTGTTGATTGGTATCTCACTTGATAGAGTACTTAACCCAAGACTGAAGAGACTGTGAGGTGGATAAAATGGCCAAGAATGTACTTGAAGTTAAGGACCTTAAAATGTACTACTTCACTTCAAGAGGACCTGTGAGAGCAGTCGACAACATCACGTTTGAGCTCAAAAAGGGTGAAGTTTTAGGCCTAGCAGGGGAAAGTGGATGTGGAAAGTCATCACTGGGCTTTACGTTAATGGGAATGCCTACTCCTCCGGGAAAGATCATTGGAGGAAGCATAAAAATCGATGGCAGAGAGATCGTTGGATTGCCTGAAGAGGTTCTCAGGAGAGAGATTAGATGGCAGAAAATCTCAATGATATTCCAGGGTGCCATGAACGCCCTAAACCCAGTTTACACTGTCGGATATCAAATGATAGAACCATTAATATACCACAAAGGTATGACAAAGGAAGAAGCTTTGGATAGAGCCATGAGATACCTAGAGCTAGTTGGACTTGCCCCAGAGATAGTTTATAGATATCCACACGAGCTCAGTGGTGGAATGAAGCAGAGAGTCGTCATTGCTACTGCACTGCTCCTCGAACCAGAAGTCGTCATTGCGGATGAGCCAACGACAGCTTTGGACGTGGTTGTCCAAGCTCAGATCATAAACCTCATGAAGAAGCTGAAAAAAGAACTGGGTCTATCGATGATATTCATCACACACGATTTGAGCATTCTTGCAGAGATAAGTGATAGAGTAGCAATAATGTATGCAGGAAAAATAGTAGAAATTGGAGACAGCGAAAAGATATACTACGAGCCAGCTCACCCATACACTCAAAAACTCCTAGCTGCAATCCCAAGGTTACATGAGGATGTCGAGAGGCTCGAGTTTATACCCGGACAACCACCTAACCTAATACACCCACCCAGTGGATGTCGCTTCCACCCAAGATGTCCATACGCAATGCAACAATGTAAGGAACAAATCCCAGAACTGAAAGAGATTGAGAAAGATCACTATGCTGCATGCTGGTTGTTGTGAGGGATGAAAAATGGCGGAACCTGTATTAAGGGTTGAGAACCTCAAGAAGTACTTCCCAATTAAGAGAGGCCTACTAGCAGGACTTAGAGGAGAGCCCCCTAGGTTCGTCAGAGCGGTAGATGGCGTTAGCTTTGAGGTTTATAAGCAAGAAGTCTTTGCACTGGTAGGAGAGAGCGGATGTGGAAAAACTACCACTGGAAAACTAGTAATGAAGCTATTAGAACCCACAGACGGAAAAATTTATCTTGAAGGGCAGGATGTAACAGAACTCAAAACTCAAGAGGAGATTAAGGCATATAGAAGAAAAGTCCAGATGGTCTTTCAGGATCCATTCTCCTCAATGAACCCAAGATTCAGAATATACGATGTATTAGAAGAACCACTCTTGATTCACGGAATTGGTGAGACAAAAGCAGAAAGAGAAGAACTTATTTACAAGGCACTTGAGATGGTTAAAATCGTTCCTCCTGAAGATTACGTGGGCAGACATCCACACATGCTCTCTGGAGGACAGAGACAGAGAGTAGCTATTGCAAGAGCTTTGATACTTAACCCAACGTTCATAGTGGCAGATGAGCCAGTCTCGATGCTTGACGTTTCAATTAGAGCAGAAGTCCTTGAATTGATGAAAGAGCTCAAAGAAAAGATGGGTGTTACATACCTCTACATCACTCACGATCTATCAACAGCCAGATACTTTGCAGACCACATTGCGGTCATGTACCTAGGAAGAATTGTTGAGATGGGGCCTGCAAAAGTGGTAATCGACAATCCAATACACCCCTATACAAGAGCATTACTTGCAGCAGTGCCAGAGCCAATACCAGAGAGAAGAAACATAATCAAGGAGGTACCAATTAAAGGTGAAGTTCCAAACGCTGCAAATATCCCACCAGGCTGTAGGTTCCATCCAAGATGTCTGTACATGGAGAAAGGACTCTGCGATGTCAAGCACCCGCAATTAGTAGAATACGAGCACAACCACTGGGTAGAATGCTGGCTAGCTGGAAAAATTTAATCTGTTCTTACCTCAATCTTTATATTTTTGTTTCTGAAAAATCCCTTGTGGGTGATGTGATGGTAACTTTTAAAGACGCACTTAGATATCCCCTAATAAAAGCAGGGCTACTTTTTTTATTCTTGGCCATAATACTCGCTTTCATCTCTATGTATGGAGTCCCAAAGAGTGGTAATTGGCATGGAAACTTACAACAGGGCCAGCATTTAATCGGAGATTCCCAATTTGAAAAAGAGTATTTCATAAACAATAGAACCCTCACGTTGTATTCCCAAAACGCATCGGTGATCATTGTTCATGGAAACAAAGTTGATGCATATAGGCTAAACAATAATTCTGTAACGTTAAATCCTCTTTCTCAGCCCCAGATAAATGTAGAGAGCGGAAATGTTTCTTATGTGTATGATGTGAAAGGAGTTCAATATCCCTATTCCCCTCTAGCGTGGGTAGCATTTATCTCGATGCTGGTAGGGAGTGCCTTGAGTCTTATTGGATACGTAAGGTTTATGGAAGAACTAAAGGGAGGTTAAAAAAATGAGGGAACTAAATTTTGAAGAGGTTATCGGTAGGCTTGTCTCATTTATAAAAGAGAAGACAGAAGAAGCAAAAGCTAAGGGAGTGGTAATTGGAATTAGTGGTGGGGTAGACAGTGCCACTGTAGCTCACCTTGCAACAAAGGCACTCGGAAAAGAAAAGGTACTAGGCCTTATAATGCCCTATTACATGAACCAAGACGTTGAAGATGCTTTGCTAGTATGCAAAAAACTCGGAATTGAGCATAAACTCATCAGCATAAAAGAAATCGTAGATGCGTTTGAAAAAAGCATTGGCTTTGAGCTTGACAAAGTTTCCAAAGGTAATTTAATGGCAAGAACCAGAATGATACTTTTGTATGCCCATGCAAACTCAAGAAACTACCTTGTTTTAGGGACGTCCAATAAAAGCGAATTTCTGACAGGATACTTTACAAAGTGGGGAGACGGAGCTAGTGACTATGCCCCTTTAATCAACCTATACAAAACAGAAGTTTGGGAAATTGCCAAAAGGATTGGCGTTCCAGAGAGAATAATAACCAAAAAACCAAGTGCTGGTCTATGGGAAGGACAAAGCGATGAGGATGAACTGGGAATTAGCTACAAACTTTTAGATGAAATCCTCTATAGATTGGTAGATTTAAAAATGGAAAAGAACAAAATTGCCGAAGAGCTAAATGTCCCAATGGAGAAAGTTGAGTATGTTGAACATCTAGTCAAAAAAAGCGAACACAAAAGGAGACTTCCTGTGGGACCAAAAATCTAACGGTGAAATGCATTGAAAAAAGGGTACATACTAGTCTTTTTAGCCGCGAGTATGTGGGGAACTCTTGGGATTTTCGCTAAATTGCTCTATGGCTTCGGATTAGATCCGTTTACAATAACATTCTACAGAGCATCCATAGCGTTTGCCCTTCTCTTTGTTTATAATCTCTCCAAAGGCCTTCAGATTAAAAAGCATAGACTGCCTTTTTATGCATTTTATGGTTTTTTTGCAGTGTTCTTGTTTTATATATTGTATTTCTACACTGTTAAAATTTCATCAGTGTCTTTGGCGGTCCTTCTATTGTATTCCGCCCCGGTTTATTCCACTATACTGGGATATTTCATCTTTGGTGAAAAAATCACTTCCATAAAGCTCGCAGCACTTGTAATGGCAATAATAGGAGTTCTCCTAGTTGTTAATCCCAACGGAGGAAGTGTGAGTAAGCTAGCTATAGTATTAGGACTTCTATCCGGACTTACATACGCTCTCTATGGAATTTTGGCAAAACTCGCTGTAAAAAATGAAAAACCAGAAGAAGCCCTTCTTTACACAATAGGTTTTGGAGCACTTTTCCTAGCGCCGTTCTCGAATTTTGAAATCCCTATCTCTTCTTTGCCATGCCTTTTTGGACTAGCATTCTTTCCAACATTTTTGGCATACATTTTATACAATACTGCACTTAAAGAGATAGAAGTCAGCAGAGCATCGATAATAGCCACGGTAGAACCGGTAGTTGCTTTAATCCTTGCTTACCTCATATTCCACGAAATCCTAACAACCAAACAAGTGATTGGAGCCATATTAATAATTTTAGGTTCTCTCATGCTCCACATAGAAGAAAGAAATGAGAAAGATCAAACATAGAAGTAGCGCTCAAGTTCCCATTCTGTAACCTTTATTGTCCTTCTGTTAATCCCGTTCTTTTCTAAGTATCTCTGATAGGCCTCCCATTCCTTTGTTTTGTATTCCATGAAGTTGTGATAAGCCTTTCCAAGGACATCTCTAATTACTTTGTCCCTCTTTAGTTCTCCGAGGGCTTCTTCCAAAGTAGTAGGCAAAACATCTATTCCTAGAGACCACCTTTCTTTTTCTCCCATCTCATATACGTTCTCTTCCACATAAGCAAACGGTTCGATTTTATGCTTTATTCCATCAATACCAGCCATTAAAATAACTGCAAACGCAAGGTACGGATTTGCACTTGGGTCAGGACAGCGGTATTCTATCCTTGCCCCATTGCCCACATACGCAGGAACCCTTATTAGAGCACTCCTGTTTTTGTATCCCCAAGAGATGTATACCGGAGCCTCATATCCAGGCACAAGACGTTTGTATGAGTTAACAGTGGGATTAGTTACTGCCGTTAAAGCTTTTGCGTGCTTTAAAACGCCTCCGATGAAGTAAAGAGCATCGTCGCTTAACCCTTTTTCTCCCCTGAAGATGTTCTCCCCTTCTTTCCAAAGACTTATATGAAGATGCATCCCATTGCCAGGCTTGCCAAAAAGGGGTTTTGGCATAAACGTAGCGTAGAGACCATAGCTTTCCGCAACTGCTTTAACCAAATACTTGAACCTGACTATATTGTCGGCAGTTGTTAACGCATCTGCAAAGCGAAAATCTATTTCATGCTGTCCCGGACCAACTTCATGGTGCAGAACTTCGGGGATTAACTTAAACGCGGGCATATAATGGGCTATGACCCTCTTCATTTCCCTCGCTTTGTCCAGATTAACAAGATCGAAATATCCTCCCCCATCAGGAAGCTTGAGCTCCCATGAGCCGTTCTTTTCAAAGAGGTAAAATTCTGGTTCAGGGCCTATATAAGCTGTTATTCCCATCTTTTTCAGTTCTTCCACGACCGAGTTCAGGATTCTTCTAGGATCAGCATGGTATGGCTTACCATCTTTGTATATATACCCAAATACTTTTGCTATCTCTTCCCACGGAACTTCAACATAAGTAGTTGGATCCGCTTTGAAAAGAAGGTCACTGTCCTCTATTCCCTGAAATCCTGGAATTGAAGAGCCATCAAAGGATATTCCATCAGTAACTGCTTCTTCATACCTTTCAATTGGAACCTCCATCCCCTTTGGAACCCCGTTTATATCAACAAAAATCAACTGTAAGAATTTAGGTTTGTTTGAATCATGCTTGATAATGGATTTAATTTCGTTCATTTTCACCCCACCTTTTTGATGATATTTTCAGTATTAAACATGCAAGTCTATACAATGTTTATAATATAAGTTTTTCTACTGAACTATTGGCAAAATGTCAAATGATCATAGTCGTATCATATATATGTCTAAAAATCGCTGTGTTGAATGAAGAATTTGACTTATTGTTGTCAAAAATATCCCAAAGAAAGTTTTTTATTCTCCTCTAGAAAGAATACCAACATGCCTAAAGAAGACGAGATAATCCAAAAAGAACTCTCACGGTTAAATTTCCACTTACCCAAAAGCAGAAAGAGCCTCAAAACTCTCCTCGAAGAAGACGACCCTAAAGTACAGCTTAGAGACGGCCAGTTCCATTTTTTTAAGAAAGATGAACTGAAGTATCTTAGCACTTTACTTGATAGCAACGAATACAAGTCTCTTTATCTCCCTATAATACTTGAGATTACTCCGACGTGGCATGGCTACTTTAGGGTTAGGGGAAAAACTGCAGTCAAAGTTATTGAAAAAATACTCGGAACATATGACCTCTTGGAAGAAAAAAGTGAAGTGATACTTCCCCGTTATTTTATTCCAGAAATTCGAAAAAAGTTACCTACAACAACAACCTACGCATTTATAGTAGAGTAAGTCGGAGGGATAAAAATGGATGAAAACAAAATTCTGCTCCATTATTACATGTTCACAATTCCCCAAATAACAGTTTTTGCTGGAGCAATACTGGGTATACTTCTCATTTTACACGTTGATGTGAAGAAAGCACTCGGAATATTTGCTACTTTTTATGGGGTTTTACTTATCATAATAGCTGCACTAGTTAGAAACCAGTTTTCAAAGTTGCCGTTATACCGAATAAGTTTATTGTTTTTTACAATATTCGCACTCTTAGGCATCTTATTGCTTATAATGTGAAACTTTATATTTATCGAATTACAAATTATCTAGGGGAAGAGTTATGAAGAAGCTCATCGCAGCCATCACAACATTATTAGTGTTCTCTTCCTTAGTGTCTTCCCAATACCTATTTTTCTCAACACTGGAAGGCAACATCATTGTAGTCTCTGGGGACTATAGGGAAGGAACCCTTACCATTGTGAACAATGGAGACAGGGAGTTTCAAGTAGTAAGTTATAGGAGATATTACACAGTCGATGAAAACAATAGAGAAGTTTCTGGAATTAAACTTGAGATCTACAAATCCACAGGGGAACTCGTATCTCCCGGAGTTCTATATACATATTGGAAAGCTGGAGAAACAAGAACTTTAAGATACAAGATCTATGTCAATGAAAGTGTAAAACCAGGTAAATATACCCTCTTCATAGTACTTTGGGGATTTTCAGGATCAGGGGAGATAAGCATTATCACGGTTCCCGTTTCGCTTGAGGTTACGGATATCCCACTGATATTTAAAGAAACTGTTGTGCAAATAAAAGGTCGCGGTGCCTTAACTTTTCACGTATTAAATGGAGAAACATTGGAAATACACTCTACAGTTTATAACCTCAAAAATTCCCCTGTGTTTGTAAAAGGAAGTGTATACCTAGAAAGGGATGGGAATCAGTATCTCAAAAAAGACATAGCGGTAAACTTAACTCCGGGAGAAAACTTAGTTCAGGCAAACATTTCAATTCCCTATGAATTTCCTTCTGGCCACTACAAGCTGATATATACCCTTACGTATTCAAAAGGAACATATTTGTTCTCAAAAGATTTCTACATATCCTTTGGAGTTGATCTAGTGGAAATTTCCCTAGAAAAAATCCAAATAATGGAAGATGAGTCAAACACCGTATATCTTACGATATTATCCGAGAGATTTATCCCAGTAAATCTCAGCATTGAAGTGTATGAAGCCAACAATGAGCATATATACAACCAAACCAAGGAGATCACACTTAATAAAGGAAGTAATATTGCGAAAATACACCTACCTCCGCTACCTCCAGGTAACAAGAAAATAATAGGGAAGATATCTTTTGGGGATATAGAACTCGACCAGGGTTCTTCCAGCTACGATGTATTGGCATACCCAAAGATTGAGAAGGTCTCCTACCAAAAGCTTTCTCTAGCTCCAGATAAAGGACAGGTTAAGTTTTTAGTAGAAATCAGTAACAAAAACCCCCACGAGATAAAGGGAATCCTATCCTACAGCTTTTTTGGCACTAACGGTACGATATTAAAAGGCTCCAGAGATCTTGTATTACTTCCAGGGGACAATGAGGTAGAATTTACTGTAGAAGTCCCTCTGGGAGAGATAGGATACGAAATTTCTCTGGAAAGTAGGGGGAAAGAGCAGAAGGTTAATGGAAAATTAAAACTGGAGCTTCCAAGTCCTACAACTACCTCTTCAACTCAAAGCTCTTCTTCATTAACAAGCTCTTCCACCAGCTCCATTCCCCCCAAAGAAACTTCAACAAAATACTATGTTATTGCAATAGCATTGCTTATACTGCTTTTCCTGCTTCTGTTTGGCTACTACTCAAGATCCAAAAAGCCAAGGAGAAAAAGAGAGCGACCCAAACCAAAGAGGAAATCTCCATTAGGTAAGTTCAGGAAACCAAAAAAGCCGGAGGTTAAAGAGTATAGAGAACTACCCAAAAAATGACCAAATCTTTATAATTTCTTTTCTTTAATTTTAACACGGTGAGGGGGCTGGGGCCCTCGGGTATTTGACCCGAGGAAGTTCCGCCCACCGCACCGGGGCCGCGGTGCCGCAAGGCACCTCCCGGAAGGGAGGGCAACGGCGCAGAAATGACACGTCCCTCGGGAAATGTGGATGAAAGCGGTGAAGGTTCCCGGCGACGGGAGCCGAGTTAACCCGCAGACAATCCCGAGGGGAGCGGTGAAACGGCCGTCCCGCGGGGTGCAAGGCCAAGATAGGGGCTATGAGTTCCCGGTGTGAGCCCCGTGGTAGGCCGCTCAGTCGAATGCCCCTTAATACAGAAGGCGGGCTATAGCCCCCTCACCTCATTTTTAAATCCAAAATAGAAGCCATCAAAATTAGGGTTCCTCCAATTATTGTTCTTGCAGTGGGCACTTCTCCAAGAATTAGCAGTGCATAGACAACTGCACTCAAAGGATCGATATAGCTTAAAAGGGCTGCCTCATTTGCTTCTACTTCCTTAAGACCATCCATATAAATTAGGAGAGCAAATGCAGTATGAACTATCGCAATAATCCCAACAACAGATAAGGAGTAAGTAGAGACCTTTAATCCATCAAAAAACCCTACTAACGGAAAAAGAACTAACATAGCAAAAAAGAGCTGAAAAAACGTTAAATATGAGCTTTCGATGTCCTTTAGGTATCTGCCTAAGATAGTTACACCGGCATAAAATAAAGCTCCTAAAAATGCAAAAATTATTCCCAGAAAATCTTTGCTTTTAAGGGAAATCTCCCCTTGTATTCCTATTATAAACGCTCCTAGAAAGGCTATTAATATAAGAATAACTCTTTTTATTGTTATATCCTCTTTAAGAAATGTCGCGGACAGTATAACAACTATTACCGGAGCTAAATAATAAATGAGTGTTGCTTTTGCAATGTCCGTGTACAAAACGGCCGAAAAGAAAAACACCCAGTTTAATCCAAGCACGGCTCCTAATAGAAATACCAAATGCACTTTGGGTTTTATTTTTGAGAACGCTTTTTTGATCCATCTAGAATCATTAAGAGTATAGAAAAACAAAAAGATAAAGCTACCTAAAAGCACCCTATAAAACGCCAATTTTAAGCCGTTTAGATTTGAATACCTAGCAAAAATTCCCACACTTCCCCATATAGCCATAGAGACTATTATTTTAGCCCGTCCGGAGATCATAAATTGTCCCCCGTACTCTCCTTCCATACCTCGTACGCTTCTTTGACCTCTTTTTCTCTAAACTTAGGAACGGCATTTTTAAAGGGATCAAAGGACTCTAGATCTTTCTCACGGTTCCCTATATATGTGGCAATGAGACCTACCTTCGAATGAAGAGAGGAAGGCAAACGAAGAATCCTCTTTACGTCAACAGTTACCCTCCCATCAAAATATGCTTTTGAAAATGTTGTAGATAAACTAAACAATCTTAAAAGGGTCTTGTATCCAACCCCCTGTGGAAAGGCTGTCAATAGGGCTTTTCTTGCAAAATTCTCATAGATCTCATCCCTGTTCTCCATTATCATGCTGATTTGTTTCTTATTCAGACCAATATTCCTTAGATGGTACTCAGAGATTCTCTTAATAAAATAACCAAACCTCAATCTAAAGACCCTATAATAGCCCGAAGACAACAATATTTTTCTTTCCTGAATATCTTCGAAAGTAATTTCTTCAGCACTGGAAATATAGCTCAAAATTCTTTCTCTAGCTTTTGAATCTAATTCAAGAGCCCAATCATCTAAAACCCTAATATGATAGCCTCTCCCAGAATAAACAACATGGATGTTCTCAAATCCAAAGTCTTCTCTTAGAATAACGAGAGTGTCCTTGGCTAATTCCTTGGCATCTTCAAGACATATCGGGCATACCATTCCCGCTTCGTGATTACACCTCTTCAAGGGAAGATCCTTTGCATCTATGTCAAAAACCAGTTCCGCCCCGAGCCAGCCACTCATATTTTTTGGATCACTATACAGTGCCACGCTAGAATAGATTGAATAGGGAGCCGTAATTTTTACATAATCTTCCAGGTCTTTAACATCTTGAAATACATTTTTTCTGTCATTGGGGCCTTCACCGGTATGATCGAATCCGAACTCCCTATTTTCCAAGGTATCCAAAATAAACTTTGGGATTTTCTTTGAGTCCCATTCTTTTGAATAGTACTTTACCCTCTCCTCTTTGCTGACTTCCCTAAATAGAGTGCTCATTCTCTTCACCTTCACTCTTTTTCTTACTCAAATACAGCCTCCTGAGGTAGTAGGTCAATGGATTTTTGATGTACCTACAGTCTTTATCTGGCTTGCAGAGCTGAGGAGCACTAGAGCGTATTTTTTCACAATTAGGGGGGAAATACCATGTTGAATTTCCACTGTCCTCTAAACTCGGCTCCAGTGTATAACCAAAACCTAGGTGATACCATATGTTCTTAATCTCATTCGGCTGATCCTGAAAGAGGGGCGGCTTACATCTATTGCCTGCCTGAATTATCAAAGGTAGAATCTCTTCTTTTATTACCTTTAGATCCTTAACGCAGTCTTTTACTTTAACGTCCCTTTTAGGAGGGTTAGGGCATATTCTAGCATAGCTCAAGAAGGAAGTCAGCAATACAGTTATAGCATAGTTCCTCAATCCGCTTGGAACTCCACCTAGGGCTATTTTAACACATGGAGGAAAGAGATCAAAACGCAAAGGCTGAGCTGTGGTGCTGAATTTCTCAACTCTCTCTTTAAAGTATTCCCGAGCAAGCTCACTTAGCCTAGAATAAAGTTCTACGTAATAGTGAGGCAACTCTTCTCTAATATCATAAAGAATGTTAACAGCTTTTTCGAGGTTTTTCTCAAAGCTCTTCTTCCATAGCTCAATCACTTGCGCTTTATTTAAATACACATACCCATTTCTTATGTAAAAATCTTTAAGAGACCCTTCATTCAAGGAAAGAAATTCTTTCAGAGGTATCTTGTACTTGAGGATTATTTTATCCTTTTCTTCGGGGGGCAATTCTTCATGGAGGATTTTTTCAATTATTGTCTTATCCCTCTTTGGAATCTCATTTTCTGATGGTTTTTCTAATGGAAGTGCGAGCTCCTCAAAGTTCTCTGATAATGCTATCTTTGTTAGATATATCTTCAAGTTTGCCTCTTTAACCAGTTCCATCTCCACACCATAGGGAGAAAATGCCAAAGCGCCTAAAAGAGCATAAAAGCTTATCAAATCCTTCCAATCATTCAAAGTTAACAGATAATCTGGGATTCTACCAGTATTCACCCACCGAACTCTTTCTAGAGCCAATTCTATGTCCAGATAGTTGGGAATAATCTCAAGTAGCTCGTTAATGGTATCAAATTCATTCAACAACTCTTGGGCTCGTCTCCCGAATGGATCTAACATTGGCTCACCTTTTAGAATACTGTCCGTTTCACAATAAAACTCTTTTGTTGGTAAATCATCGTAAAGGTTTATCAACTTGTTAGAAATTTTACAATGTCATAGGCATAGGCAGGCATGAATATCCAAAAACCTTATATTTTAAAGGGTAGTAAATTTAATAGACGAATAAAGAGTGTGAAGTATGCTAATAAGGGTGATTCACTATGATAGACGATTTTTCCAGGAGAAGGGTAAAAAGCGGAATCCCAGGATTTGATGATTTAATTGGAGGGGGATTCTCCGAAGAATCAACTGTCCTTATCACAGGTAGCACCGGAACCGGAAAAACTACTTTTGTAGCTCAATATATATACAAAGGCGCAGAAGAATATGGAGAGCCGGGAGTTTTAGTAACCTTGGAAGAGAGAGCAAAGGATATCAGGAGAGAAATGGCACAGTTTGGATGGGACTTCAAAAAATACGAAAAGGAAGGATTAATAGCAATTGTAGATGGTGTTAGTGCAATTTCTGGAATACCTTCCGAAGAGAGATTTGTTTTGGAAGATAGGATTAACGTAGATAACTTTTTGAGATACATATATCGGGTCGTTAAGGCAATAAACGCGAAGAGACTTGCTATCGATTCTATCCCCTCTATAGCCTTTAGACTTCAGGACGAGAGAGACATTAGGGGAGTTCTCCTAAAGTTAAACACAATTCTTCTCGAGATGGGCGTCACAACGCTCCTCACTACAGAGGCACCAGATCCAAAAGCTGGAAGAATAAGCAGGTATGGAATAGAGGAATATATTGCAAAAGGTGTTGTTATTCTCGATCTTCAAGAGAAAAATATAGAGCTTAAACGTTATCTTCTAATCAGAAAAATGAGGGGAACCAGGCATTCTATGAGAAAGTATCCTTTTGAGATAACCAATCGTGGAGTTGTTGTATATCCCAGTGGTGAAATCTATTGAAAGGAGGGGCTACATTGAATCTAGAGTTAGGTTTTTCACCCCAAGGAGAAATAGAAGAAAGGGTAGAACGAGTTCCCACAGGTATAATCGACTCCTTATTGATGGGGGGAATACCAAAAGGCAGTGTTGTTTTGTTAATTGGAGATCCAAAATCAGGTAAAACTACTTTTATAACCCAGTTTATGTATAATCAGCTTATCTCTGGGGCGAATGTTATAGGGCTTCTCGTTGATGTTTCCAGATATGAATTCATAAGCAATGCACTAGATTTTGGATGGGGATTAATGGGATATTTAAATGACAAGCTCTATATCCTCGATGCGTACACCCAAAGACTACGGGGTGGGCCAAAATTCTCATTTACGGAGGAGGTAATACCAGATATTAGGGATACTTCCCAAGTAATAGACGTTATAAAAGATTTAACCACCAAGATAATTCTAAACAATCCCCATGTTGATAATCCTCCAGTAATTGGAGCAGTTTCGTCTTTAACCCCTATGTTCTTTGAAACCGAAGAGAAGCAAATATATAAGTTCTTGGAGGATTTAAAAGCATTCGCCCATAAAAACAAGCAAGTGTGGATACTAGAAATGAACTCAGGAGTAGAGGAGCCCCACGTTGAAACAATAATTAAGGCAATAGTGGATGGAATTATAGAGATGAAGTTATTTGAGGAAGGAAAGACTTTGAGAAGGTATTTAAGAGTCTACGGAATGAGAAGAACACGTCATGTGCTTTCTTGGATTCCTTATGAGATAACAGAGAAAGGAATTGTACTGCAGAACCAAAATTTGTAGGCACTATTTGAATACCCCCTCATCCATAAAATTTTTTAACCCTATCCTCATTACTATCAATCATGATTAAAATAACAAAACTTGAGATAGTTTTAATAGCAACCTCTATTCTCTCTATTTTGTTACTTTACCTAATAGGAGCAGAGGCTAGCAGTCCAGTATCATTAGAAAAAGCAGAGAAAGGCAACCTAATAAACTTTACAGGCATTTGTGTTTACTCGCAAAAGGACTTTAGTGTCCTATACAATAGAAACGACACGATCATCCTATACAAGACTCTGAAAATGGACAAAAGTTACAAAGTTATAGGTAAACTCCTTGATGAATCAAAACGCACTGTAGAAGCTTTAGAAATACATGAGGTTCCTCATAATGCCTTGAACTTAGAGTCACTTGAAGGAGCATTCTGGAAAGATTCCTCGTGTTATATTTTAACACCTCAGAGAATCAAACTAAGCAAGTGCTTAAATGTCACCAAAGGAGAAAAGGTCAAGGTTTATGGGCTTTTCTATGGAGATAGGTTCCATGTTGTTGATTACATCCCTAAGGGGCTTTTGAAAATGCCCGTAAATGGAATGCCCTTTAGAATTAGAGGAGTTGTAATTCGAAATATAACTCCGACAACAATATGGAACGGAAGTGAGGAAATTAATGCATACCTACCCTACAAAACCAAGCTAGAACTTGGCGATGAAGTTGAGATAACGGGAATTGCAAGGCTTTACTCCACACTCACTATCTATGTCAATTCTCCCAGCGATGTAAAAGTCATTGGAAAGGCAAAGACTGTGCCTGTTGGAAAAGAGACAATTGGGGAGATAGCACATGGAGTGTGCCAGGTCACAAAAGATGGTATTGCCTTAGGCCTAAACTGTACAGAACTGAAACTGTATGGATTCTCGGCTGACTTTGGGGACATCATAGAGTTCTACAGCATAAGAAGGAAAAATTCCTTATATTGTATCAGATGTATGATCAAAATTCCGAGAGAAGAGCTCCCAAATTCAATTTGTAATCCAATCTCTGGCATTCCACTAAAAATACAGGGAAAAGTGGCATGGATAAAAAGATATAAAAACGGATTTGGGCTCGCTAACGTTACCAACGAAAACTGCTGGATACTAGTTAAGTTACCTAAATCTCTAGGAGTCCATCCTGAAGTCAATGAAACACTTACAGCTTTTGGTTTCTATACTACATATCGGGGAGCACCTGCTTTTGAAATACCCTCAAGGGATGACGTATGCTTAGGTGGGTCATGTTAGGTATTTTATTTGGTACAATAACAGGCATTACACCGGCTTTGCATGTTAACACCCTAGCTTCTATTGTTGGAAGTTTTCTGACTTCTTCAGGAGACTTTTCGTATGTGGTACTCCTTTATTCAATGGGGTTAACGCACACGTTCTTGGATGCATTTCCATCAACATTCTTTGGCATTCCAGAAGAAGAAACAGCAATAAGTGTTCTTCCAGCCCACAAACTTGCTCTTCAAGGGCGAGGTCTTGAAGTTATAAACATATCTTTAAAAGCGAGTCTTTTAGCTGCAATATTCTCTGTTCTTCTAGCATTTCCCTACGTTTTATTGGCAAAACATTACACAACTTTTCTTGGGAAGGTTGCTGTGTTTCTACTAGCCTTCTTTCTCATAATCACCGAAAAAGGTGTGAAACGGATATATGCCCTTCTAATTTTTATCCTTTCTGGAATCTTTGGGCTTGTTGTTGATAGGCTTTCTCTTAGAGAGCCATATTTTCATGTTTTTGTTGGACTATTTGGAGTTCCTGCAATATTATTTTCCCTGAATAATAGCCAAAAGATTGAGATAGAGGACTCAAAAATTCAGATGCCAAAAAAGAAGTTTTTAAAATTCTCATTTATTGGAACATTTTTTGGAATGTTAGCTTCGCTTTTACCAACCTTCACATCCTCTCAAGCTGCGCTCTTAGGGAGTTTTCTCTCAAAAGATGAACGTACATTTTTAACAATAGCATTCTCAGTCAACACATCAAATTTCATTTTCAGTCTCATAAATTTTTACGCAACTGGAAAAACCAGAAACGGTATCTTAGTTTTAATTAAAGATACTTACTACCCTCTAAGCTCTGAAGAGCTACTAATTCTGCTGCTTGTAACTGTAATAACCAGCAATATTGCCAATCTCTACGGTGTAAGGCTCTCAAAGATAATTGGAAGGGCAATATCAAAAATCAACTATACAACACTAAATTCAGGAGTGCTACTTTTTATAATAGCCGCATCTCTTTACTTCGACGGGCTACTTGGATTAATGGTCCTTTTAACAGCCACAATAATAGGCCTCAGTGCCACTATTTTTAAAATAAAGCGGACGATCTGTATGGGCGTTTTAATGCTTAAGATAATGGTAAGTTAAACTAGAAAAAAGTTAAAAGAACTAAAGCTCTTCCTTCTTCTCCTTTAATATCTTCTGGAATTCATTGTAATCAGTAACAACCTTAACTCCTTCAAGTGTCTCGAAATATGCTTTCTTGATTTTAATCCTCCTAACATCAGTGTATTTCATCTCTGGAGGATCGTATGAACCCGGCTCAACAACTTCGTCTTCTATCACATACGTTTTAATGTCGGGTTGCCCTATATACTTCCAAACTTCATAAAAAACCTCTGGAGCTAAATGTATTTCTCCATCCACTTCTGTATAGTCTGCCCCAATTGCATCCAGAAACTCTTTTATTACTTCTAAGTTCATAGAACTCACCCAATAGAATATATAGGGGTCAATGGTTAAATACCTATCGCCTTAACTTTGGAAGGGTGAGAAAAATGAGTAAAGTGTATGTTGATGCTCAAGCCTACAGAGCAATTGAAAAGGGAGCAATGATTGTTTTTAAAAAAGGTGTGATAAGAACAGAAGGCGAGATTAAACCGGGAGACATAGTGGAGGTTTATTCTCGAGGAGGGAAATTCTTAGGAAAAGGATTTGTCAATCCAAACTCAAATATAATGGTTCGACTAATTACAAAGGATAGAGATGTAGAGATAAACAAAGAATTGTTCAAGGAGCGCATAAGAAAGGCAAACGAATACAGAAAAAAGGTTTTAGGGTACGACAAGGCATATAGAATGGTTTACGGAGAAGCGGACTATCTGCCAGGTTTGATTGTGGATAGATTTAACGATATAGCATCTCTCCAGATTTCAAGCGCTGGAATGGAGCGGTTTAAGCTTGATGTTGCAGAAGCGATCCTTGAAGTAGAACCCGAAATCGAAACGGTTTTTGAGAAAAATACCGGAAGGTCAAGAAGAAGAGAAGGCTTACCGGAGATAGAGCGAGTCTTGCTTGGAAAAGAAAAATACCGCACGATTATCGAGGAAGGAAAAGCTAAGTTCATCGTGGATATGAGGGGCCAAAAAACCGGATTCTTTTTGGATCAAAGGGAGAATAGGATTGCCCTAGAAAAGTACATCAAAGGCGGAGAGAAGGTGCTTGATGTGTTCACATACACAGGAGGTTTTGCAATTCATGCTGCAGTTGCAGGGGCGGAGAAGGTTATTGCAGTTGATAAGTCTCCATCAGCAATAGAACAAGCAAAAGAAAACGCCAAGCTTAACGGTGTTGAAGATAAAATGGAGTTTATTGTTGGATCAGCATTTGGAGTTATGGAAAAACTACAGAAAAAAGGAGAAAAATTCGACATTGTAGTTCTAGACCCTCCTGCGTTTGTTCAGCATGAGAAAGATCTCAAAAGAGGTCTCAGAGCATACTTCAACGTAAATTATCAAGGATTAAAGCTCGTTAAAGACGGAGGTATATTAGTCACAGCTTCATGCTCCCAGCATGTTGATATGCAGATGTTTAAGGATATGATAATAGCAGCTGCGGCAAAAGCAGGGAAGTTCTTAAAGCTCATTGAACCCTACAGAACTCAGGCACCAGATCACCCAATACTAATGGCTTCAAAAGATACTGAATATCTAAAGTGTTTGTTCCTATACGTGGAAGAGATGAAATGAAATCTTTTTATTTTTGGCATCAGACCGTGGGCGTATCTTCATTGAGCATCTCAGTGGAGGTGCTTTCTCTTCATCTGCCGTATGAATTCTAAAATCCTTCAATATAAGCTTATCGTTTAAAGAATATCAGCGAGTGTCTATATCTAGTCCCCACTTTAAATCGTATATCCTGAACAAAATAACCAATGCGCTCTCCTTCTAAAATTATACTTCTCAACAAACTCTGTTTATCAGGGAGAAAAAGCGCAACCTTCCCGTTTTCCTCTAAATATTGCCATCCTTCTTTAAGAATTTTTATAGAAAAAGCCTCTCCATATTTACCCCCACCAACACCCTCCCTCTCCGTAAGAACACCTTTTGTGGGTTTTTCGTAATATGGAGGTGCAGAGAATATCACATCAAATTTTTCTCCTTTTGATATCAAACCCTCAATAATTTCCCCGTTGCTCTTTATCAGTTTTACTTTGGATTTATTTTGCTCGATATTTCTCCTAGCGTACTCAAAAAACTCATCATCTACTTCAGTTGCCCATACCTCGCAGTTAAAGAGTTTGTCTGCCATGATCGCCATTAAGGCAGAATGTCCAGTTCCTACCTCCAGAACTTTTTCTCCACCCCTTAGGAAAGTCTTTAGGAAGATGAAACGAGAAATCGGCGTTGTGATAAGCCCTCTGGGGTGATATTCAACTTCAATGCCAAAAACTGCCTTTGCAATCGCTTTGTTATATAATATTCTCGCCCTCCTGTTTGATAAATCTAATCTGCCCTTTTTATCAAGGTATCTTTCAAGCTCAGGGAAGATTTTAATTGCTTCCCTAACCGGCAGTCCGAGTCTCCTATCTTTCCATGAAGGCATGGAAGAAAGTTGGAAAAAGTATTTAAAAGCTCACCCCTTTGGGTTTGCGAGTCTTCCCATAAAGAGTATTGTATCACTTTCCCTGTCGTAAATAAGGAAGATGAACGGGTGGTCAGCCTTGAAGACTTTGGGTTTCTCAACCCCCGATGGAGCCGCCAACGTTAGTGTAACGGCGGTCGCCGCGGCCGCCTCCGTTCCGTTCTCAGCGACGCTTATGAAGCTCTTGTGGATGACTTCGCTTATCGCCAGGTTTCCATCATTAGAGATTCCCTCAAAGTCCGGTACCAGGAAGGCACTCTTCATTCCCATGTCCATGAGAACGTCTCTGAGCTTATACGAAGCCTCGAACCTGAACTTCGGCAGTGCAACTTTTACCTTTTCCTCATGCATGTTTTCCAGTATGTTCTCTACGAATTGAACGCTCAGGTTGCCTTCCACCTTTTCAAACTTCCCCTTCCTAGGCAGAATTATCAGCATGCTCAGTCTTTCGCCCTCGTAGGGAAGTTCGAGGGCCTGAAGGTCGTCGTTTTCGAAGTAGGGAAATCTTCCAGTCTGGTGCATCATAGGGACGATGACGGTCTCGTTGGGCGCGTGAAAGGTTTCATTTCTCGTGTTGCTTGCCTCAAACCTGCTGGACCAGTTTGCCTTGAAATAAATCGCGTTCGTTATCACGAGCCTCCTCATGGGGCTTAAGTCTGATACGATGTTCCTAATCCTGCCACTCGTCTGGTTCTCCACCCATGCGTTTATCTCCTTTGCAGCCCCCTGCGGGTCACCCTGGAAGTCGACCTCCCTAGCCTCCCCAAGGTAGAACTCCCCTACAACCCAGAGGTACTTTTCACTTATTGGGTGGTCCCTCTGAACCCAGAGGGCGTTGGCGCTCCTGAGGATGAAGGATGAGCCTTCGGGACTTTTCAGGGAAAGTATGAGATACCTGAAGCCAACCCACCTTGTATCGTTGTCCTCCGGAAGATAGAGGACTCTCTCCATCTCCTCTGCAGTCTTGCCGCTCGCTCCTTCATATGCCATTGCCAATGCCGTCTCGATGCTGAAGGGCGAGAAGAAAAGGTTGCCTTCGTCTTTTGCCAGCTCTTTATAGAGGTCGAAGGCGAAAGAGTTGACCGCCTCCACTATCGGGTCTTCCTGCCCCTCCTTCAGAACGTCGTATTTCGTCATCGGTGGGGTGAAGTGTGGCTCCGTTGAATGTGATACCACTGGACTGCTTGTGGAATGGGGATATCTAACATCGCCTAGACATCCACTAATGAGGACGAGGAGAACAATGATCGGCAGAACCATGCGCCTCATGCAATCACCAAAATTACTACGGACTAGGAGTATAAATACGTCTCGATAGTTTCAACTGCGGTTAAAGTTAAATGGAAAAAGAACATCAGAGAAGCGCCAGAGCCGCCATGATCTTTGCGTCTTCCACCATGTTGTCTATTTTTGCATATTCGTTTGGTTGATGGGCGGTCTCGTCAAGTGTGGCCCATACAACCGCCGGAATTCCAAGCCTTCTGAAGTATGCTGCAAAAGTTCCTCCTCCGATTCCCCCGATTTTGGGCTCCTTTCCTCTAAACTCCTTTATGGCCTTTTGCAAGAGCTTAACAATCTCGCTGTCCTTTGGAGTCGGAGCTGGGGCATCTAGCCTCTGCAACACCTCTATCTCAATCTTCGGCAGAACTTCACCATTAATCTCCTTCTTGTATTTCTCTCTAACTTTCTCAGCAAGCTCTTGAGCATCGTTTAGGATGTCATCCAAGTTATATTGGGGCAACACCCTGCAATCGAAGACAACTTCATGCTCACCTGGAGCTATGTTGGGAGCATCGCTTGGATTTTCCCCCATAGTTGGTTCGAAAGTGCTTTCTGGAGGATCAAAGAGTTCATCCCTTGCATTGTACTTCTCATGGAGAAGGTCATCAAGGGCTTTTGCATAATCAATAGCAACTCTGTGGGCATTCAACCCCAATCCCGGCATGCTCGCGTGGACTTGCTTTCCTTTAACCTTGATTTTCATCCAAAGAATGCTCTTCTCTGCAATCTCTATAAATGTTCCTTCTTCATTCCCACCATCTGGAACTAGTACTAGGTCGTTTTTTCTAAATAGTTCTGGGTGTTCTTTCATCAGCCATTCCAAACCATACTTACTCCCAGTTTCCTCATCGCTCACAAAGGCGAGAATTACAGTCCTCTTGGGCCTTATCCCAAGGTTCATTAAGGCTCTAACGGCATAAAGCGAGGCAACCAAGCTTTGACCATTATCCTCACTGCCCCTGCCGTAAACCTTCCCATCCTTTACAACTGGCTCGAAAGGCTTCGTCACAGTCCACTTGCTCAAATCCCCTGGGGGAACAACGTCTAAATGAGTTAAAATCCAGAGCCTTGGGCTTTTCTCGCCTTGTTCACCATAGTAGTATGCCAGAATGTTTGGCCTTACCCCATTTTTGGCCCTCTCATCCGGAGCATTGTAAACCTCGACCTTATCAAAAGGCCAGTCCTTGATTATCTCCAAGAGTTTTTGAGCCTTATCATACTCCCCCTCACCACCACTATCAGGACTAACCGCCGGGACTTTAATTAACTCAACCAAAGTATCAACCATATTTTCTCTTAGAGATTCAATCTCCTTAAAAATAACCTCCACATCCATTTGCATCACCATTTTTGATTTTTAGTCTCTCCTTAAAGTAATTTTGGTTCAAAAACAATAAGTTAAAAAAGAAAGAAGGTCATTCAACTTCTTTCTTTCCTGTGAGGTAGAGCCACACTGCTATAAGTGCAAGGAAAGCTACTCCAAGGAAGTTACTGCTGAAGCCTATTGATGGTGCTTTGTTTGCAACTATCAGGCCAGCAAAGACTATGCCCATCAAGGCCTCTCCAGCTATCAGTCCAGCCGCTCCAAGTACCCCGGCATCTGTTGGCTTTTCCTCAGCCTTTGCCCCCCTTGCCTTTCCTACAAGCCATCTAAGGAGACCTCCAATGAAGATAGGAACGCCCAAGCTCAACGGGAGGTAGATACCTACTGCCACAGGCATTACCGGTGTTCTAAACTTGGAATTCCTCATGGCCAAAATTTCGTCAAGGATTATTAGGGCTATGGCAATTCCTGCACCGATAAAGACCATGTTCCATTCCAGTGTTCCAGTAAATACACCCTCTGTAACTTTTGCCATAAGAAATGCCTGTGGGGCAGCCAATGCATTCTCCTTAGCCGTTGGTGTTCCGGCAATACCGTAGGCTTTTATGAGTAGGTTCAATACAGGAGCCATTACTAAGGCCGCTGCAAAAGTTCCTATTACCTCAAAGACCTGCTGCCTCTTTGGAGTGGCTCCAACAATGTGTCCCGTTGCCAAATCTTGCATTGTGTCTCCCGCAATAGCCGCCGCTGTACAGATAACAGCCGCTACTAATATCGTTGCTGTCATGCCCTCTATTCCACTAAGTCCAAGGCCTTTAAGAACCAATGCTGTGAAAAGCAAGCTCATGATTGTAATACCCGACACTGGATTGTTTGATGAACCAACAACACCAGCCAAGTAACCAGCAATTGAACTTCCAAAGAAGCCCACGATAAGCATTATTACTGCCATAACTGCTGCTATACCAATGGAGTTGATTATGTGAGCATATAATAGGAACAATGGAACAACAAAGGCTGCAATAAGCATCAATACTGTGGTCATTGGCATGTCCTCTTCAGTTCTTAGGATTATTTCACCACTTTGCTTCCTCTTGGTAGCCTCAAGTCCAGCTTTTATACCTCTTGAAATTGGGCCTCTAAGCTTTACAAGGCTCCAGAGACCACCGACAACCATTGCTCCAACTCCCATGTACCTTATTTTTGTACTCCAGGTAATCCACGCAAGGTCTAGAGCGCTGAGTCCATCCGGATTGCCTGTTTTGGCAACGTAGATTGGTATTGCTATAAACCACGCGATTGCACCACCGAGGAACACGAGAAAGGCTATGTTAAGACCAACAATATAACCAACGCTAAGTAGAGCCGCTGAAAGGTCACTCCCTAAGTAAAGTACCCTTGAACCAACCATCTTGGCTGTCTCAATTGTACCTGCCCAAAGACCTGAGCTCCCCAAGAGCTTGTAGAGACCACCAAAGATGCCACCCACAAATATAGGTTTTGCGTGAGAACCACCTTTATCACCAGCAATAAGAACCTCAGCACATGCTGTACCCTCTGGGTATGGGAGCCTCTCTTCAACAATGAAAGCCCTTCTTATCACTATTGTGAAAAGGGCACCCAGTGAACCACCCAATGCCGCTATGATAGTTACCAGCCAGTATGGAAACTCTGTGTAAGTACCTAAAACCACCAAAGCCGGGAATGTGAATATAACACCTGCTGCTAATGACTCACCTGCAGATGCCGCTGTTTGAACCATATTGTTTTCGAGAATGTTTTTGTCTTTAAATGCCATCAATATAGCCATAGATATGACCGCAGCCGGAATGCTGGCACTAACTGTCATACCGGCATACATACCAAGGTATGCGTTTGCAGCACCCATTATTATTGAGAGCACCACACCTAAAATAAACGCTTTAACAGTATATTCAGGCAAAGACTTTTCCGGTGGGACATATGGCTTAAAAATACTTTCGGTTCTATGAAATAAAATTAATGTTAAATTTAGTTACAATATTGTCTCAAAAATAGTATAGATGGAGTTTTCAGTTCATTAATGTTCAGTGTATGAAAATTTGTTCATCAAATTTCTATCGGGATTATCCATAGAGCTTATATACACATTTACTCCTACTATTAATATCGCTAAAAAGCGGAGGGAGGGAAATTGGTAGAGATAATCTTTTTGGGAAGTGGTGGCGGAAGATTCATCACAATAACACAGTTCCGACCTACCGGCGGGTTCTTTATAAATTCGAGTAAAAGGATATACATAGACCCAGGACCTGGAGCGTTGGTTAGAGCATGGAGGTACAAGATAGATCCAAGGAAGATAGACGTACTTTTTGTTTCTCATCGACATACAGACCACTGTAACGATGCCGAAATTATGGTGGAGGGGATGACAGTCGGGGTTACAAAAAAACGGGGCACACTTATAGCCTCAAAGAGCGTAGTTTATGGAGACGAGAATCACACTCCCGCAGTATCTAAATATCATCTAGATTCACTAGAAGAAGTTCATATCCCTAATCCAGGGGAGAGAATCCAGCTTGGAGAAGATGAAATGACAATAACTCCCACTGTACATTCAGATCCCACTGCAATAGGATTTATATTAAAAACACGTCTTGGGAAAATAGGGTACATTCCAGACACGGAGTATTTTGAAGAGCTGAAAAAAATATATGATGGTGTTAGGCTATTGATAGCCTCGGTAACAAGACCAACAAATATGAAGATTCCCTATCATCTCTGCACTGAAGATGTAATCTACATGCTGAAAGATATGAAACAAAAACCAGAAATGCTCATAATGAGTCATATAGGCATGAAAATGCATTTTGCAAACCCATATAAAGAGGCCAAGTTCATAGAAAACGTTACAGGAGTAAAGACTTTGGTCGCAAAAGAGGGATTCAAGGTCAAAATGGAAAAAACAGATATAAAATTAAGAACTCTTAGACCTGCTAGAGAACTCTGAGACTAATCTAGTAACCAAGTTGTATGCCAAACTGAACAGCTCTTCCCTTCTTTTTTCTGTGATTCCTTCCACAACGACCCTTATTTTTGGTTCAGTTCCACTTGGCCTTACCAATACCCAAGAACCATCCTTGAGGTTTAACCTTATACCAGAAATTGTTATGACTTCTTCAATTTGGTCTTTCAAGTACTCTTGCAATTGCTCTTTTGCCTTCTCAACAACTTGATATTTTATCTCCTCTGGGCACTTCACGTTCTTTTTAACTATGTAGTATTTTGGAATGTCCTTAACTATCTCCGAGAGCGGTTTCCCTTCTTGATCTATTATTTTTACCAACAGCCCAATTGTGACAAAGCTGTCAATCCACAGTCCAAACTTTGGATGGATGAACTTCCATGGTTCTGAGGCAAAGATCGCATTGTATTTCTTTATTCCATCATGAAGCTGCCCCAATGGGACTCTGTATATTTTTCCACCCTCTTCTTCGACAACCTTATCGATTCTGAAGGAAGTATTTATTGAAACTACAACGTTTCCTCCTTTATGTTCTCTGGCATAAAGCCTCGCAAAAAGTGCTATCAAAGTGTCTTCCTCTACATAATTGCCTTTTTCATCAAATACTGCAATTCTATCGGCGTCCCCATCTTGAGCAATCGCAAGATCAAATCCCAGTTCCCTTACAAGGTTACTTAAATATGCTATATTTTCATACCTAGGCTCAGATTTTCTACCCGGAAAGTATCCATCTGGGTGAGAATTCAACGTCACAACTTTTGCTCCCATCTTTCTCAATAAATAGGGAGTTATTAAACTACCAGCACCATTTCCCATATCCAAGAGAATTTTCAACTTGGTCTCGTGATTTACATAATCCAATATTTCATTAATATACTGCTCTCTTAGGTCTAAGTCTTTTACATCCCCAATTTTATCCCACGGAGCAACTTTGTAGCTTTTGGAGAAAATTATTTTTTCCAGTTCCTCCTCTTGCTCCAAAAAGAATTCTATTCCTCTCTCATTGAACACCTTGATGCCATTATCACTGGGTGGATTGTGAGAGGCCGTTATCATCACACCAGCATTTCCGAGCTTATTTGTAGCCCATGCAAGCATTGGAGTTGGAACAAGCCCAATCCTAACAACATCCACACCACTACTCAGCAAGCCACTTACAACTGCACTTTCGAGCATTACACTTGAAGTTCTTGCATCTCTTCCTACAACAACCGTGCCATGATCAATATAAGTACCAAGAGCCTTCCCAACATTTAAAGCGAGCTCTGGAGTAACTTTTGAATTAATAGGCCCCCTAATTCCCGCAGTCCCAAACAGTCTCATTGTATCACCACACAAATCTTAGGGGTTAGCTTATATATCTTTTTCATAGGGTCTCCAAGTGTAAATAGGCAATCCCTTATAATTCTCAAGCTTCAAAATTCTAGGCATGGAATCTAGAGAAAATGGTAAGATATACACCGGAATTTTGAGTAATTGAGCCAGTTTTAAAATTGGTTTAACAATCTCTGGAGTTGGACGAACGGAATATATAGCAACAGCACCTCTGTATATTTCCAAATTTGGTGAAAAGACATCATCGACATAAGCTTCCAAGCCAAGTTCTTTAGCCTTTTTAACTGCTTCTGGATTCCAATCTACAACTAAAACCTCTTTCCCAAGGTCTTTTAACTTTAGGGCTACTTTAAAGTTGAAGCCAACCCCTATTTCAACGAATTTTCCCTTTGGGTGTTTTTCAACTAGAAACATGGCAAGTTTCTCAAAGCTCATGAAAAATACAAGAAAAAGAGAAGTTAAAAAGTTTTTTCAAAATATTGCTTTTCCTGTGGTTTTGTCGAAGATGTGAATCTTCTTCATATCAAACACAACATCAACCTCCACACCCTCCCTAACCCTAGACTCCGACCTGAAGGAGCCGACAAAAGTCACACCACCAACACGCAAATGCACA
>NZ_JAMXLV010000009.1 GCF_024054535.1 Thermococcus alcaliphilus
GTCAGGTTTAAATCTCAGACACTCCCTCAGAAAAAGAAAGAGGGGAATATGCAAGCTGAAACCATTATCCACTGGATGGTTTCAGCCTTAAAACCTTTTCGCCGAAACAAAATCCCACCAGAAAAGAAAATCAGAGCAACAAACCTGTACCTAAACGGCTTAAGCTACAGGCAAACCGCCAGAATCCTCGGAATCAGCCACACAACCGTCTGGGAAGCCGTTCAAAAAATAGCAGAAGCAGTTTACAAGCCAAAAATCCTCGCAGTCAAAAAACAGCGAAACTTCATCGCAGTTGACGAAACAGTAATAAAAATCAACGGGAAGAAAAGATTCCTCTGGGCTGCAATTGACGTTGAGAGCAAGGAAGTTTTAGCAGTCTGGATTACGACTGTTAGAAACTGGTGGGTTGCCAGGGATTTCATTCTGGTTGTTTTAAAGTCGTGTGAAGGGCAGCCCGTCTTTCTGGTTGACAGGGCGAGCTGGTATAAGTCTGCTTTTAAGAGTCTGGGGTTGGGTTATCTGCATGTGACTTTCGGGCCGAGGAACAGTGTTGAGCGCTGGTTTAGGACGTTGAAGGAGCGGACGAAGCGTTTTTGGAATAATTTCAGGAGTGAGGA
>NZ_JAMXLV010000010.1 GCF_024054535.1 Thermococcus alcaliphilus
GATACTGTCAGGATAAGCAGTGAGGCGTCAGGTTTAAATCCCAGACACTACCACAGAAAAAGAAAGGGGGGAAACATGCAAGCTGAAACCATTATTCACTGGATGGTTTCAGCCTTAAAACCTTTTCGCCGAAACAAAATCCCACCAGAAGAGAAAATCAGGGCAATAAACCTATACTTGCAAGGTCTAAGCTACAGACAAACCGCCAGAATCCTCGGAATCAGCCACACAACCGTCTGGGAAACAGTTCAAAAAATAGCAGAAGCAGTTTACAAGCCAAAAATCCTCGCAGTCAAAAAACAGCGAAACTTCATCGCAGTTGACGAGACAGTAGTAAAAATCAACGGGAGGAAAAGATTCCTCTGGGCTGCAATTGACGTTGAGAGCAAGGAGGTTTTGGCAGTCTGGATTACAACTGTTAGAAACTGGTGGGTTGCCAGGGATTTCATTCTGGTTGTTTTAAAGTCCTGTGAAGGGCAGCCTGTCTTTCTGGTTGACAGGGCGAGCTGGTATAAGTCTGCTTTTAAGAGTCTGGGGTTGGGTTATCTGCATGTAACTTTTGGGCCGAGGAACAGTGTTGAGCGTTGGTTTAGGACGTTGAAGGAGAGGACGAAGCGTTTCTGGAATAATTTCAGAAGTGAGGACTGGAAAAGAGTTCATAGGTTTGTTTTTCTGTTTGCTTTTTGGTATAATTTTGTCAGAATTCATTCTAGGTTTGGTGGACCTCCGGGTGATGTTACTGAATGGCTTCAGGAGGTGATACCCCAGTTATCCTAACAGTATC
>NZ_JAMXLV010000011.1 GCF_024054535.1 Thermococcus alcaliphilus
GAGCTGGTATAAGTCTGCTTTTAAGAGTCTGGGGTTGGGTTATCTGCATGTGACTTTCGGGCCGAGGAACAGTGTTGAGCGCTGGTTTAGGACGTTGAAGGAGCGGACGAAGCGTTTTTGGAATAATTTCAGGAGTGAGGATTGGAAAAGAGTTCATAAGTTTGTTTTTCTGTTTGCCTTCTGGTATAATTTTGTCAGAATTCATTCTGGGTTTGGTGGTCCGCCTGGTGATTTTGCTGAATGGCTTCAGGAGGTAATGCCCCAGTTATCCTGACAATATCAACGTTATGTATTTTAAAGTTTATAAGGTAGAAGATCTCCATCTTTCTTTGTCTCGAAATGAATATTTTGAAATTGTTTTGTCAAGAGCTTTTTCTAAATTAATGTTGTAGTAGTTAGCAATACATATAAGGGCGAATAAAACATCTCCAAGCTCTTCTTCGATTCTAGAGTTCCCTTCATCCTTTTTTATCCCCTCAAATTTTAACATTTCTCTCGATAACTCTCCGAGCTCTTCAACAACCGCACCAAGCATTTCAAAAGGCTCCCAGTATCCGCCAAAACTTTTTATCACTCTATCTACTTCTCTTTGAAGCCGTTCCATGCTCCTCACCAAATAAAATAAAGTTTTAAAGAAGCTCCTTTTCCAGCATATCAACGTATTTCTTAAGTTCCTCAAGGTTTGTCCTGTAGAATCTAAGCTTTCCTTCCCTTCTCTCGTGTAGAAGATTCATTCCTTTAAGGGTTCTGAGATGATGGCTTATGAGAGTCTGATCTTGGTTCAATGCCTTTGCTATCAAGCAAACGCACATCCATCTGTTTTTGAGCATTTTTAGTATCCCCGCTCTTATTGGGTTTGATAGGACTTTCACGAACTCTATTAAATCCTTGGAAAGCTCAGTTTCGACCTCCTCTTCCAAATCGAGTATCTCACACGAAGCTAAGCATTTTTGCACGGTTCTTCTCTGCTTTTCGTTTAACCCTTCAAGAAGTTCCCTAACCTTCATGGAGAGTCACCACAGTATTTAAGAAAATTAGCATTTATAAAAATTTTCATATGAATTCTAACGTCACTCAATTATCTCTATTTCGATTTCTCTCCCTTCGCTGTTATAGGCTTTTACGCTCTCTTCCTTGAAAGGATACGCAATTATTATATGAACTCCTCCGAATTTGGAGAAAAAGCTCACGTCTGCTCGAGAAGGCCTTGAGGAAGGAACTGGATGCGAGTGAACTGTTCCCTTTATGTTTTCATCGTGGGGCAATAGCCATGTGTCGAAATAAACGGAGCTTTTCCCGAAGTAGCCCTTTGGAATTATAAGGACTTCCTCAAAGATTCCATCCTTTTCTCTTAGAAATCCCCCAAATTCGTTGGGATAAAAATCTCTCGCTAGTTGTAGGAGATACTCCAAAAGTTCTTTCCTAATTTTTACCTTCATTCTTTCTTTCCTCCAGCATATCTAGAGGGGAGTAAAGAGTGTATCCCTGTTTTCCCCTTACCAGCTGACATGCCTTGTCTACTTCTTTTTTAATTCCATCCCATAGCTCTGGATTACCTTCTTTAAACTCTTCCAGTAATGCTTTGAGTTTCTCTTTGTACTTCACAACTTCTGGGTCACTTCTTAATTTTTCTGGTTCTTCATCTTTTAGCTCCTTTTCAATTATATATGTCCCTAGGAATGCAGCAGGAAATCTAGACACAGGAAACACAAGGAACAGAGCGGAATGAAGCGCTGTTGGGGTATATTCACTTATTGAATTTAACCCTCTTCCCAAGACTCCGTATTTCTTCGGGATCAGCCTCTTTCTGGTGAATATAATGCTCTTCCTGAATAATTTCTTCTTGGATTCAAGCTCTATGTATCCTTCGTGAACAAGTTCAGCTAGTGTAGCCCCTACAATGGAATAGGCAACATCATAACCGTCATATCTCTTCTGCCACTGGAAATACTTGGCACCTTTCCTAATTGAAGGGTTTTCCCTCGCAAAATCTTCGAGGAATAATAGCACAACAAGGGCTGGGCTGAGTTCCTCCATGTTCTTCCCCAGATATATAATGCTCATCACAATACTATAAACCTATCCCAAGAAGACTTTTAAACCTCCCGCCTTACCTCTACCCATGCAGGCATATATACTTGCCTTTCCGGAAAGGAAGTGGGAGAGCTATCTGACTCCAATACTTGAAGAGCCTATGGTAAAGATAGTAGAGAAAAGGCTTTTAAACACAAAGAGAATTGATAAGGTCTTTACAGTAGTCAGAAAAGACAAACTAAAAAAGTTCTCACTCCATGTTTCGAATCCTATCGGTGTGAGTGCAAGAAACAAGCTTGAAGCCCTTCACAAAGCGTTGCCCTTTTCGGGAGATATCTTCTTTGTAGAGGGCAACATGCCCTTGGTGATGCCGTTTTTGGTGAATTATCTTTCAACGCTATTTTACGAATCATATGCCGATGCTTTAATCCCAGTGTGGGCAGATGGGAGCCTTGAAATTACCCACGCTTTCTACAATGCAAGAGCGCTAAGAAAAGCCATTGAGACGTGCTTAAGCGAAAACGAGAGAAGACTAAGTTGCATCGCAAAGCACATTGACTACGAAAAGGTAAGTATAGAGGAGCTTATCAAGAGAAATCCAAAGGTTTCGCTGAGCTTCTTTAGAGTAAAGAATTCCCTTGACATTAAATTTGTGGAAGAAAATATTAGAAAGGGGCTCTAAATTTTAATGGTTTTATGAACCCTATCGGCAATTAGAACAGCAAGCCCTCCTTTTAGGGCATCTATTGGAATAAAGGGGGCAACCCCCAGCAAAAAGGCCTTTTCAAAATCTCCTCCCATAAAAAGCCCCAATCTCAACCAGCCCAGCAAGTAGATTGCTAGAATCCCTATCGCAGAGCCTATGGTATAGTCCTTTATTCTTCTCCCTCTTTCGCTTATCAATCCTGCTAAAAACGCTGCAATTGGGAACGATAGGAGATAGCCACCAGTAGGGCCGTATATATGTCCAAAACCTCCACTGAAGTTCGCAAAAACGGGAAGTCCTATAGCACCCATAAAGAGATACACTAGCTGACTTAGGAACCCCAGTTTTGCTCCCAGGATTAAACCACTTAACAAAACAAATAGAATTTGAAGCGTTATTGGCACAGTACCAATTGGAATCGCTATTTGAGCCCCAATTGCCGTTAAAGCCGCAAAGAGTGCTACGTAAGATACTTCCTTGGCCTTCATTTTACCACCCACTTATGAAACTTCTACTAGCTTTAAAATTTTATGCAGAGGCAATTTTTTAAAGCATCACCTCAAACTCTTGAAAGATGATAGAGGTAAGGGATCTGTGGCATATCTACGAGGGGAAGAAAGAAGCCCTTAGGGGAGTTAGTCTAACTTTCGGAAACGAGATTATAGCCCTAGTTGGCCCTAATGGTTCTGGGAAAACAACTCTTGCAAAGCATTTGAATGGACTTTTGAAGCCGACAAAAGGTGAAGTTATAGTGGATGGCATGGACACGAGAAAACACAGCGTTGCCGAGCTTGCGAGAGTTGTTGGCTACGTTTTTCAGAATCCAGAGCACATGTTTTTTGAGGAGAACGTATTTAGAGAGGTTGCCTTTGGTCCTAAAAATCTCGGTCTCTCAGAGGAGGAGATTGAGGAGAGGGTCAAATGGGCGTTAAGAGAGGTTAATCTCGAGGGCTATGAGGATCGCTCACCTTATTCTCTCAGTGGTGGGGAAAAGCAGCGCTTAGCAATAGCATGCATTTTGGCTATGAAGCCCAAATACCTAATCCTCGACGAACCCACAACAGGACTAGATGAAAAAAATGCCGAAAGCATAAAGAAGATAATCAGAAAACTTTACAGAGAAGGCCATGGGATACTCCTAATAACCCATGAAATGGATTTGGTTCTTGAGCTGGCAGAGAGGGTTGTACTTCTATACCAAGGAAAAAAGGTTTTTGATGGGGACGTTAAAGAGTTTTTCGAGCTTGATTTAAGAAAATACGACTTAGACAGGCCAAGGCTTCTCACAATAAGTGAGGAGATAGGTTTGGGATTCTTCAGGAGTGTTGAGGAGTTTGTAAAAGTCTTGGAGATGAGAACATGATGTACACGTTATACCTTGAAAGGGACTCCCTCCTTCACCGTCTTGATCCGAGGGTGAAGATAATTGGCTCTCTTTTTGGCATAATAGCTTTAATCCTCTTTAACTCTCCTATACTTCTAACCCTCCTTTTCCTCCTGATAGTCCTTACCCTTGGCATCCTAGGCAAGATAACCATTAGAGAAATCTTTAACGTTCTCAAACCACTAATCCCGATCTCCATAGTTGCAATGATTATATGGCCGTTTATTCTAAAGCCGTGGTATTTTGGTCTCTTTATAGGTTTTGGCTATGGAATAAGGCTCCTTTCAGTTGCCCTGCTTACTTTGGGTCTGATAATGACAACGCCCCAAAGGGATCTTATCCTTGGCTTCATTAAAATGGGAATGCCCTATGAAATTGGCCTTACCTTGACCATAGCCCTTAGATACATCCCAACTCTCTACATGCTAGCTCAGACGATAATGGATGCTCAAAAGTCAAGAGGACTTGAGCTTGAAAGGGGCAACTTCATCCAGAGGGCTAAAAATACGGTTCCCATTTTAATCCCTCTGATAGTCGCATCAATAAAAACCGCCCACGAGCTCAGCATAGCCTTGGAAAGCAGGGCATTTGGAGCAAGCAAAAGAAGGACTTTTCTCCATAACATCAAGATGGAGGTAAAGGACTACATAGCGCTCGGAATAACTTTTGCCCTATTCTTCCTCGCAGTTTATGCGAGATACTTTCTTGGGGTTGGGTACGTTAAACTATTCTAAAATCAGCTTTATCTTTGAGTCTATGGGTATGCTATGCTCTCCCGTGTTTTTTACAAACTCTGGGGGAGCTTTAAGGACTGTTAGATTTAACCTATAGTGCCCCCTATAGCCGCTGATCCTCATGACCAAAAGATGTTCAAAAAGCTCAGGGATGAAGAAGAGCCTCCTAAACTCGGATATCAAATTAAGTTCGTTTATCTCAAGGGCATTGTGGGAGAGTATTAGAAATATGCCCTTCCTATCGACGATTTTTCTCAATTCCAGCATGCCCTTTTTATCTATCTCTTCAAGAATCCCAAAGTTCGAGACAAAGACAAAGGAGTCATCATGAACCATCTCAAGTGCATCCAGAAGCTCCCCTAGGGTGTAAACCTTGCCCATTAAGATGTTCTCACTTTTCTCTGAGAACTTGCTGAGCATCTTTAGTGAAAACCCGTTGGTGGGCTCAAGATAGTAGGTTGGAATTTCCAAATTTAGGGCGTTTGCAATTGAAGAGTATTGGATCAGGGTTTGGGCAAAGGCATCGGTGGTTATAACTCCTGCCATGCTGCTGTTTTCTAACCCACCAACTAACGGGGTAAGCTCTTCGAGCATCTCAATGATATTCTTTGGGGTATCACTCGGCCTGAAGAACATCGACATCAATAAAACTTTGACGTCCTAATATTTATATTTTTTGAATGAACCGGAGTTAGAACTACTGGATATTTTCCAACTCTTTTTGTTAAGTTCCTTTAGAGTAAGTTGAGAGTATAGCTAAAAATGGATTCATTATGGCATTTTGATTGAAAGGAAGTGTATAAAATCCAATAAAATGAAAAAATCTCAAAATATTATATGATTATTAAATTCTTTCCAAAATTTATTAAACCCTACTATCTCCCTTTCCGTATTTTTAAAACTATATAAAACTGTGCAGACTGTTTTAAAGGATGAAATTTTAAAAAAATTGAAAATCGAACTTTTCCCAAACGTTTATATATTACTAGCACCTACAAGTTCTAAGCGGTTGTTGTAATTTGAACTGTTTTTAAATCAATCTGTTTAACTTAACATTCGTCAGGAGATGATATTGTGGAAGAAATGAATGTTAACATTGAAAAAGAGATCCTTCAGCTTCTTAAGGAAAAAGGAGAGCTAACGGTTTCGTTCCTAACCCGCTTTCTCAATGAGAGGGGTGTTGAATGTACTAGGCAGAAGGTCGAAAGAACTTTAAGAGACCTATCACAAGCCGGAAAAGTTGAGTTCTTTTATAGAAATGGAAACCACAGAAGACACTATCGGCTGGTGAGGTAATGAGCAGTATCCCAAGAGGGGCTGGAGTAAATGGAGAAAATGACACGATGAGCCCCTCCTCAATGATTCTAGGGAATGACAGGAGATTGCTTCTCCTAAGGTTCCTCCAGAACAATAATGGGAAGGCCGAATTAAGGGAGATTGTGGATTTTATAGCTGAAAACGAAGGACAAAACGATAGAAAGCACAGAAAGAGTGTCTATGTAAGTCTGCTCCAAACCCATATCCCGAAAATGGAAAGAGCAGGGATAATAAAATTTGACCACAACACAGTGACCTTGCTTAAGGTTCCGGAAGATGTCGACGTTTACATGGAAGTGGTTTCAAAGCACGACGTAAGCTGGAGCACCTTTTACTCAGGAGTTTCTGTCCTCTTTGCTCTCTTAGGTGTGTGGCTCAACAACATACCCCTTGTGATAATCTCAGCGATATACTTTACTTTGTCAATCATTCAGCACTTCAAGACTTACAGGGTTATCAGTAGATCCAGTGACCAATAAAGTACATGGAGTTTATAAAGTAACGACAGATTACCCGATGGTAAGTCGGAATTAACTATATACTCAAAGAGGTAAGGGAACAATGAGTGCCTCATGTCAATGGGGCACCCTTCGAAAAAATTGGAGGCGAAAGATTTGAAGAAAGTTTTAGCACTTGGAATGTTAGGCCTGTTAGTGGCCTTCGCAATGGCCCTTGGCACTAGTGCAACGTTCAGAGACTTCGAGGTTTCAAGAAGTACTCACATTAGCGTAGTAGCAGATGACAACGAGCTTATTGACTTACGCCCAGGGCAGCCGTATGCATATATCGATGACGATGGCAAGCTAGTAATTGAAATATCAAAGAATAATCCAAACTGGCCGGGGAACCCAGATTCAGAGTATTACGACCCTAATTGGACAGAGGAAATGGGAATTGGTATCAGTGTTGGCTCAAACTACAACTTTGACCATGTTTTCTACGTGAGCAACCACCTTTGGGAGAACAAGAACATTACCGTGAGAATAATCTCAAGCAGTGATAACGTAGCGTTCTTCCACCCTGATAATGATAAAGTAGTAGGTGGAGTGGTATTTGGTACAACTACCGGAGAAACCCCAAGTGAATCGGATGAGGCAATAACCGACATATGCTTTGTGTTAGAGCCTGGAACCGAGCTCGGTATTTCAATGGAGTTTGCTGGAGGAGCTCTAGGAACGTACAACTCCACTATAACCGTGTACGCATGGCCTGAAGAAGACTACCCGTGCCCTAACATAGGAGGTGCACCACAATGAGAAAAATACTAGGAATCTTAATTTTGATTGCAGGAATAGTCATAGCGGTCAGTGCAAGTAGTGCAAACTTTGCTTACTTTGAGGCCACAAGAAATGTTACTGTCACCGTAGTTCCAGATGATAATGAACTCATAGACTTGAATCCTTTGCAACCCTATGCCTACATTAACAGTAACGGTGAAATGGTTCTACAGCTATCAATAGCAAACACCAACTGGCCAGGCCATACTTCAAACCCGAATTACAACTCAACTTGGGCTGAGATGCAATATGGGACTGGTGTAAGCCCAGACAGCATTTATGTCTTCGAAGAAGTCTTTGAAGTTAGCAACCACCTTTGGGAAAACGTAGACATCTGTGTCGAGATCACTTACGATGGAGATGGAGGAATATTGTTCTTTACGGGTGACTATGTTGAAGGTGCAGGACAAACAAGTTTGAAATTTACAGTACCTCACGGAGAAGCCGTAAAAGTTGGAATGGTACTTGATAGTAGTGGCTTGGTAGAGGGACAAAGCATTGACGGAAATATTAAAGTTACAGCAGAGAATGGTGAATGTCCCATAATTATTTAGTAATTATTTAGGTTTAGGAGTTAGTCTAGGTTGATTACCCTTTCCATCTTGGAGCCTTTGCTCCTTTTATCTAAATTTTAGGGGGAGAGAAAAGTGAGAAAACTAATCAAATTAACTGTTCTGCCGATTATGTTGGTCATAACCTTCTTTGCGTGGGGTATTTTTGTTGTGAGACCGATTCCAGTTGTTCTTGCTGTTGATGATAACGTTTCAGTTCCTATGGAAAACCCCCTTCCACCTTACGCTTATCTAAGCAATGGTCACTTGAAGATTGACATAAGCAACCAGAGCCCCCTTTATCCGGGCTTTGGGGAAGGTCTTTCACCCGATACTGTTTACATCTTCAACGACGTTTTTGAGATATACAACAACGAAACTGAAACCGGGGAATCTGTTATATGTGTGACTATAAGCTCGCCAACGCAAGTTGTTGGCCTTTTTGTAAGCCCCTACACAGGCACCTGGAGTCAGAGTATAGAGTTTGAAGTTCCCGCAAACCAGAGTGTTCAAGTTGGAATGCGGTTTGATACCACCGGCTTATCCTTGGGAGATTACAACCAAAACATTACAATACAGGCATTTGGAGGTTCTTGCGAATGAAGAAGCTCCTTGAATACTTTCTGATTCTCGCGGTTTCCGTGTTTGTTGTCGGGTCTATCGTTGGGGCTCTTCTTGATAGGCCTGTTTTCATGTCTTATGTTTCCTCTGATAGCATGACCCCTACTTTGAATAGGGGGGATTTGTTTTTCATAAATCCCATTTCAAGGAGCGCCGATGTAGGAGATATAATTGTTTTCAACTTAAGGGGTAGCTGGACTGTGCACAGAGTTGTGGCTATTGTTGAAGATGGCTACATTACCAAAGGCGACAACAACGTTGCGACTGATCAGCAAGAAGGGAGAGCAAGTCCAGTTTCAAAAGATAAAATAGCGGGAAAAGTCGTTACTATTGGTAATTCCCCCCTTAAAATCCCTCAATTAGGTACATACATTCAAAAGGGAATCTCTGGAAGAAACAAAATGCTCCTCGCTGCTTTGATGATAATCGTCGGTGCCCTTGCATTTACCGGAGAATCAAAGCACAAAAGAAAGAGGGCAAAGTTCATTAAAGTTAAGTTTAAAACGCTTTACATCTTAACTTCGGCCTTTCTCTTAATAATGCTCTCGGCATCGATTTTCGTTTCATGGCAAGTGTTTCCAATAGAGTACGCAGTAACATCCGCAGGGGGGCAGAGAGAAGGCTGGGTTTTGCCGGGTTCCACATTTGAGAGAGAAATCACAATCAAAAACGGGAACTTCTATCCAATGATCTACTACCTCGAGCCTCAGACTGGAGGAATTTCAAGCTTATCAAAAACCCAGCTTGAATTAGGGCCTCAAGAGGAAGAGACGGTTAAAGTTACAATAAACGCGCCCGAAGAGACTTCTTTATTCACGGATAAGGTTAGGGTAAACGCCTACATCCCACTGTTACCCGAATCGCTTATAGGTTTTCTATATAGAGCAAATCCAGTGTTGCCTGTCTTTGCAATACTCTTTGAGACTTCAGTTTTTCTGGGAGTTCTTTACCTCATTTCAGGAATCGGGAATGAAGATGTTTTGAAAATCAGAAATAGGAGATCGAGCTTATTAAGGCAAATCAAAATGGAGGTGTTTGGAAGATGAGAAAACTTATCCCAGTTATACTTTTGTTGCTTCTCTCATCACTGATAGTCATTGGTTCAAGCGGGACTTTTGTATACTTTAATGCAGAAAGGGAAGTGAAAGTTGCGGTTGTCGATCACGATGAAGAGTATCTGAGCTTTACGTGTTACGATGGCTATGCAGCAACGGTAATAGTTGACCAGAACAGCGAACTTACTTTTGATGCACTAACCGTTGGCAACTACTTAAACGAACTCGAAACGGTTGATATCTGGCTGGATCCGGATTACTCTAACCTTCCAAGTGGAGCGGAGATGTGGATAGAGAGTGAGGATGGCATAACAAAACCAATTGCTTCTCAGGACTACTACACCTTCTGGGGCAACATCAGTGTTGGGAATGCAGACCCGGGAACTTATGAAGTTCCCATAACCCTCTATGCCACTTGGGACGGCGGAGACGCTGTAGTAGAAACCTGCCCGATAAAGGTGATAATCCTGAGCGGACCGAAGATAAGGAAGATCCTCTTGAGTGGCAACACAACTAACATTCCGTTGAAGACCTATCAAGAATGGGTGTTCCAGATAGAGGTTAACAATTCAGGAACGCCGAGGAACTTGACTATAAAAGATACAATACCAGCGGAATTTGATGTACTTTCTGTGTCGGAAAGCGCAGGGAATGCTACGTATGCTCCAGCAGGGGGTGGACAATCACCTGCAACAAAACTTGAATGGGACGTTGAACTGGGGGCAGGAGAGAGCGCACACCTAAATGTGACAATAGCAACAAGATTAAGTCCTTCAGGGAAATTCTATGCGTTTACAAGTTGTGACACCTACGACCTAAACGAAGGTGCAGAGATAGTTGGGTATGGAATAGTTAGCAACAAGCTCACAGTAGAGGCGAACGTTGATTGTGAAGACGATGAGGAGAATGGAAACTCTCATGGGAGAGGTTGATTTATTGGGAGGAAATTTGTATGGATAGAGATAATATAAAAGAAAAACTGAAAAAACTGGTAACTAGAAGGGAAGTTCTTGCAGTGTCGCTAGTTCTCTTCTTGTTTTTTGGATTCTATTCAATAAAGCTGATGGGAGTTAGCTCTGTTGTAACCACACAGCAGACACTTGGCAAATACACTCAAAAGGGAGAGCTAGTTCATGTGGCTTTGTTAAAGAACAACACGCTTTATGGAGAAAGGCTCAGTAGGGAAGAATATCCCATTCCCCTAGTAGAGAGCTTTGTAGTGACATATAGTTATCGCTTTACTCCAATGACTTCAATAAGGGGAACTTACAACACTCAGGGAATAGTGCAATATACAGTGAACAAAGGTAGTGAAGTAGTAGTTCTGTGGGAGGAAAAGCTTTTTGAAAAGTCTGGGGAGCTGAAGGATGGTAAATTTGCTGTACAGTACGAGCTTAATCTGACCAAACTCGCAAACAGGACAAATGAGATAATGGAGCAGCTCGGCTTGAAGAGGTTAAACCGAAACATAATGTTTGTTACTAGAGTTAACGTTAAGGGAAGTGTTTACGGAAGGGAAATAACTGAGAGCTTTGAACATAGCTCGTATTTAGTTAAGGACTCAAGCGCTGGCCTTTACTACTTCACCAACGAAAAAGAAAGCATGCAGAAAACGGTGGTAGAAAAAGGAGCGAAGAAAACTGTAGTAACGATTGCTGGCTTGCCTTTCTACGCAGATACTGCAAAGAAAGTGGCTCCTATATTGGCTTTGCTGTTCTTAACTCCTCTATTGGGCGGAGTTTACACGATAAGAGCCCAAAGGCCCAAGAACGAATTTAAGGACTTATCTCCTTACATAACGGAGGGAGCCCCAATTCATGTGGAGAAAAGGGTAATTCTGGCCACGAAAGAAGACTTGAAGAAAGCCTTTGATCTCTTAGACAAGCCAATCCTTCATTACAAGGATGGCGAAGAGGACGTTTATACGATAATTGACGGCAACATAGCGTATGAATATAGAAAAAGAGAAAACAACTGATTTTCCTCTTCTTTTTTAAAATTTAAAAATCAAAATAGAGCGGCACCTATACCCAAGATTAATGCAAAAACAAACACCACTAGTATCTCTACAATAATTGTCATTAGCCATGCTATTGTTGCTTTTATCCAGTCTGTATTGAAGACCGTTTTTATGACCCAGATGTATGCTATTATCCCTAATATCCATCCTATGACCGGTATCCAGCCTATAAGCAGAGCTAGGATTCCACCACCAACGACAGCTATCATGGACTTTCCGAGAGTTGCTTCCTCTATCCCTGCAAACTTCGCTCCGAGCATCAGGAAAAATCCTGCAATTATTAGGGCTATTAAGATCACCAACACTGCCATGAGTCCCATGGCTGCCATAAGTCCAGGAACAAACGGAGGTCCCATCGGCATTTCAATCACCTCGGAAATTATTATCTTTCATTTTTATTTAAACTTTTCATTTTGAATGAGAAAAAGCTTTAAGGAAGCAAAGAAAAGCCTTCTGGGGATGTGAGATGGAATCAGTAGAGAAGTTTATATGGGAGTACTTCATAAGACCTATGTACACAAGAGAGGGCTACAATCCATACAACACCCTTGTTTATGCAGTCATTCTGGGATTAGCAATTATTTACACGTACAGGTGGATAATAAAGCCTCTCAAAATAAAGGTTGATGAAAAGCTTTTCTATGCCGTTACTCCGATGGTTGTGTTCGGTGCAACCGTTAGAGCCCTTGTCGATGGAGGAGTTTTGAAGCCCCATCCCCTTATTTTGACTCCGGGAATATTTTTCACGGCATTCTTGTTGATTTTACCCGCTATTCTCGCGGACTCAAGGCTAAAAACGTACCCAAAAATTACGGTAGCATGGGGAACGGTTTTAGCTTTGTATGCCAACTATCTATTGATCACAAACGTTAAGAGCTGGAGACCATATGAGCTGACGATATTCTATACACTAATATTTCTCCTGCCAATTTTGGTCTATTACAAATTCAGACCTTTTGAAAAGCTCTATTTGTTCCCTGTTTTTGCCCATATCTTTGACATAGGATCCACAGTTGTGGCTATCCACTACTACGGCTACCGGGAGGTTCACTGGATTGAGAACATTCTCGTTCAAAAGTTCGGAGCTTTTGTGTATTATCCATGGATAGTGCTTATCCTTATAGCGGTTTATTATGGTCTAAAATATTTGGTGCCCGACGAGGAAGAGAGGAGATTTTGGTATTTGGCAGTTTACATACTTGGACTGGGTCCAGCTATAAGGGATCCAGCCCAGATGATTTTACAAATTGGTTAGTCTTTTCTTAACTTTTCTCCTCAACTTTTGAGTTAACACAGGAATCAAATGAGCATATATGGGTAAATACGTCTTCGAGGGTTACTGTCTCGTTTTGAATATCAACGACATTATAATTTGTTAGAACAGAGAAAATGTCCTTCAGATTATTTCGTTTAATGTAGAGTTCCAAGTAAGTTAAACCGTTTTGGATATAAACGTTAATCCTTTCTGCGATTCCGTCAAAATCCTTAGTTTTAACATCTCCCGTAACTTTAATTATAAGTTTTCTCTCCGCTTTTAAAGCTTGGAATTTTTCGATGAGTTCTTTTGGTTTGCCTTCGGCGATTTTCCGCTTATTGAAAAAGAGAACCCTATCACATAGAGCTTCAGTCTCGTTCAAGTTGTGTGTTGTTAGTATTATTGTTGTCCCGAATTCCTTGGAGAGTTCTAAAATAGCATCCCATATTTCCCTCTTAGTGAACACATCCAAATAAACCGTTGGCTCATCTAAAATGAGAACTTCAGGCTGAATTATCAAAGATAAGGCTAGGTAAACCTTTTGCCTCATCCCAGCAGAGAGTTTTTGATACCACTCGTTTTTCTTATCTTTGAGATTTAAAAGTTCCAAAGCATAGTTAATCCTCTTTTCAGCTTCAACTTTGGGAATTCCTCAGAGTTCTGCAATAAATCTCAAGTTCTTCTCCACCCTTACACGCCATTGAAAGAGCCCGAATAAATCTCTCTCACCACCAAAAATCGTGAAAATTTTGCCCTTGATTTTATCATGCTCCTTTACCGAATCGTACCCGTTAATATAAAGATTCCCCCTCGTGGGGATTACGAGAGCATTGGCAATCTTACAAAAAGTTGTCTTTCCAGCACCATTAGGACCCAAAAGACCAAAAATCTCACCCTCTCTAACTCTGAAATTTAAATCAATCAAAGCTGGGATTTTTTCTCTAGGCTTTCCAAGAAAGTCTCTCAAACTCTTCAGGTCAAAGAGTGATTTTATTGGGGGTGGATAATATTTAGTTAAGTTGACGGACTCAATCATTTTGCTCCCTTAATTCCTTTGATGAAATTACTTATAAGCATTGCTCTTTTTTTCTTTGTAGATAGTTTCATAATATTTATAAAAAAGTTTCACGAGTTTATAAATCAGTTACAGTAAAACTTATTTATTGTTTCACCGAAAATATAGATGAAAAACTTGGCGGCGGTGAACAGAGGATGGAGTTTGAGATATTGGAATTAAATGGGTTTGAACCAAGTGGGGGGAATAACTGCGATGGGCTTTGTTAATCAAAAAATATTTAACTAAAGTGGAGGGGATTAACTTTTATGAAGTTCCTAAAGGTTAGAACCTTTTTTGTGGTTTTAGGTATTATAATGCTTTTTCTTCTTGTATTAATTATTGCAGAATCGAATTCAATAAACGAATCTCTAAATTTAGATGCTAAAATACTGTCCTCACAGATGGAATACAGTATGCTAAAAACTCAAACTGTGTCTAAATATAATTATTCCAATTACAACATTTCAGTCCTTTTCAATTTTTCCATTGAAAAAGCAGTTTTAGGTTTTAAAGGGACCATGATCGAGCGAATTTCTTTTAGAGGGTTAACCTCCAGCAAACCAATCTGGATCGAGGTTCATATACCAGACAAGATTCATTTCCACCCAATTTATTACTCACACATTGAACCTAGAGAGATCTTTTGTTACAAGGAGAGATGTCTGCTTTTATTTAATCCTCTCTCAGAAAATGGAAGTTTAATCTTTGCCTACTCCTTTAAACTTATCGATCAAAATAGCAATGTGCCTTTTAATGACCCTTCCTATAAGTTTTTTGGGAATGAAAAAGTTGCATTACCTCTTGGTCTGACTTTTATAGGGATAAATTCTGCAGCAACTAGCGGGGAAGTTTCATTTTTACTCTTTAAGGCTCCGTGGGAAGATACAAAAGCATTTCTGCTTGTAAATCAAACTTTAACCTCCCTGATTGTTGGAAAAGAGAAAATTGTACCAACACCTCAAGATAATCAATTTCTGTTATTTGCTGGAAGGTTCGGAGAGATTGAAGGTAGTGCAATGAATGGAACAAAAATAAAGATATATTACCCCTCAGATGAGCCTTTTGAAATTTCTCCTCAGGAAGTCCTTAACTGGAGTAAAAAAGTTATTTCAACATACGTCTCTACTTACTCCATACTTCCCTCAAAAGAGTACTATATAATAAACTGGAATAGTGGAGAAGCCAATGGGAATGGGTTTATAAATGGGATAATTGTTGGGAGATGGAGCGCAAGAGGAAGACTAATTGATAGGCTAAATAAGAGACTAATAGCCCATGAACTTGCTCATTCTTGGTTTGGAGGTTATGCGAACTTTGGGTTGCTTGATGAAGCACTTGCAACATTTTCTGACCTTTATGTTGAGAACAAATTCGGGGAGGATACATATCCCTTTGCAGAGAATAAAGCATTAAACAGTGGAAAAGTGCCTTTAGCAGAAATAACGAAAAATGTACCTGACTACCAAAATGCTCTGTACTATAAAGGTGCCTTTGTTTTCCGTTCTCTGCAGTTTGTTCTTGGTAACGAGACTTTCTTTAATGGCTTAAGAGAGCTTTTGAGAGAGTGTCATGGTAAAGAATGCAATTTAACGGATGTTCAAAATGTTTTCGAAAAAGTCAGTGGACAAGATTTAGATTGGTTCTTCAAAGAATGGTTTTACTCTTCAAAAGTGCCGGATTATGATGTAAGAAGCCTAAGTTTAGAAGAGAAGAATGGGAAGTATCTTTTAACCTTTGAGGTTATAGATAAAAATAATTTTACAATGCCCCTCGAGGTTGAGGTGATAACTTCAAAAGAAAAGCTCGTTAAAAAAGTCTGGATTAAAGGGAAAGCCAGAGTAAGTTTTGAACTAAATGATAAGCCCCTAAAGATAATCCTTGACCCAAATGAATGGATGGTGAATGAGAATAAAGAATACACCACAGAAGGAATAAAAATAACAGTGGAATAACAATCACACTGTCTTCACAACATAAGTTTTCCCATGTGGAAAGTATGGAGAACAGACATTAACCTCTACTATGTTGTTGATGCGTATAAGGGAGCCCTGGTTCTCGAAAAGCTTGAAGAACACACAAGCAGGGAGATATTTTTCCAGTCTCTTAGAGAGTTCTTTGAAAAATACAGACTCAAAGAAGGAGATTTAAACGATTTTGTAGCAATATTAGAAAAGAACTCAGGAAAACCAGTTAAAGAACTCTTCCAAAATTTGACAACAAGCACAGGATTGCCTTAGTTCTTCAATTTTTAATCACTCATTTCTTAGCTTTCTTCCTTCCTCCAGTTCCCTTCTCAGAGTTCTTGCCTCAAACTCTGCATCTTTTGCTCTAAATACCTTGGCTATCCTTTCGATTGCCTCAAGCTTCCTGATTATGCCATCAAGCCATGTAAAGATATCCCCAGGATAGAGCACAAGGGAGTACTGCCTTCTGAAGTAGTCTGCAATCTGTGTTGGATGCTTTCCTTGTCTTCTGAGCTCGATTATTGTGTATGAAACCCGCTCCATGGCATATTCCGTACATTCTTCTTCCTCGCACATAAAGAAATCTTGGTAAATCAGAAACAGCTTGTCCTGCACGTTTGGACTGACCTCCGGCAGAACTTTTTCGAGCTCCTCTAGAATAGAGGCAAAGCTTGGGGAAAAAATGTTGCTGCTCAGTCTTCCTCTCACGGCACTTTCAAGCTCTCTCTGGAGCGTTCCAGTGAGATAAACGTTCTCAAATGGCAGAAGCTTAATTGCTATCTCCCTTGGGTGTCTCTTGAAGAGGCTTTCCCTTATAAACTGAGCCTCCTTTGGAAGGAGAAAGCTCATGCTTACAGCCCTTCCGTATGGGGTAACGTTTACGATCTTACCCCTCAGTTTTACAAAGTCGAATTCTTCAAGCTTTTCAAGAACTTTCTCGGCATTTTGATTTGCTCCGAGGCAGAGAGACTGCACCTCCTCGATATCGTCAAGGTAAGAGAAAACACAAGAATGAGCCAGAACCTGATCCTGCTCCAGCTCATCACTCCATTCAACGTGAACAGGTTCAATTGGTGCAGTCAAAAGCTTAAACGCCACCTCATCTTCACTTCCTTCCATCTGAGCAGAATACTTTCTACCGGGCTCTACTATAAGATAAACCTTACCCTTTTCATGATACAAAGGCCTACCAGCCCTTCCAAGCATTTGGTGGAACTCTCTAACGGTAAGCCATTTGTTGCCCATTGCGAGGCTTTCGAAGATTACTTGAGAGGCTGGAAAATCAACTCCCGCTCCTAGGGCAGCGGTTGTTACAACAACATCCAACATCTGGGCTTGAAACTCCATTTCAGTGAGCTTCCTTTGGTGATAGGGCAAACCGCTGTGGTAGGGCTTTGCCTTCAAACCTCTGCTCGTTAAAAACGCCGCAAGTTCGTGACACCTCTTTCTTGAGAATGTGAACACTATGGTCTGTCCCTTAAAACCCTGAGGAGACTTTCTCATTGTTTCGGCTTTGCACAGCTGAGCCACGTAGCGCCACTTTTCGCTTTCATTTCTAGCTATTATCACGTGCCTCTCAAGTGCAACCGGTCTCTCATCGTAAAGAACAAGCTTCAACCCAAGCTCTTTCGCAAGCTCTTGAGGATTCCCAATTGTTGCACTCAGCCCTATGAACTGGGCATTTGGATAGAGCTTTCTAAGCCTCGCAATAAGGCCATCAAGCCTCGCTCCCCTTTCTTCGTCGTCAAGCATATGAATCTCATCTATGACTATTGTTCCGACATTCCCTATTTTCCTTCCAGCTCTCAATAAGTAGTCAATTCCCTCGTAGGTTCCAACGATTATATCCGCATCTATGCCGGTGTCAACGACAACGAGCTCATCTTTGGTCTTTATCCTGCTCATTCCCACTCTTATGGCAACTTTAAGGCCAAGCTTTGAGTACCTCCTCTTGAAGTCCTCGTACTTTTGGTTTGCCAGAGCCACAAGGGGAACTAAAAAGAGGAATTTTTTACCTTTGAGAGCCTTAGGAATGCCTGCTAATTCCCCAATGAGTGTTTTTCCACTTGCCGTTGCAGAAACAACGAGAAGATTCTCTCCTTTTAGGAGGCCATGCTGAATTGCCAAACTCTGAACGGGGAGTAGTTTGGAGATGCCTTCACTCTTTAAAACCTGCTTGAACTTTTCAGGGATAGTTATCTCATCAACGGAGAGTTCCTTAACCTTAACATGTTTTGGCTCCAGCTCATCCCATTTCGTAACCTCTGGATTTTTTGTTGGGTCAAAACGGGGATCAAAGACAGCCAGAACTTTATTTAGATCTTTAAATCTCTCAAGAAGTTTTTTTGCTTGGTCAAGCATTCCAAGGCTCCTAAACCTGTAGCGGAGCTCATTTTTGAGTTCTTCCTCGGCACAGTTCTCACAGATAAATTCATGGTGATATTTTATCCTATTTCCTTCTGTCAGCACGGTTATTTTCCCATTTAAAAGACATAGTCTGCACAGCTCTGCTTTCTCAACCCTCTTGTTTTGGAGCCTTACCCTAAAATACTCTTCCCATTCTGCGGCATCGGAGGTTAAGACAATTCTCGTAGCTTTCAGCATTTTTTCAATCTCTTTTGGATTTTGATAGTTGCTTCCTTCCAGAACCTTGAAAAGTCTGTTACCCCTCATTATCAGCCTGAAAATTCTCTCCGCTTTTAAATTCTGGATTTGGGAAAGCTTTTCGGGTTCATTTTCAATATAAAATGCTTCAAGCTCACTGCTCTTTTTTCCCTTTCTGATTACAAAGAGCATCCCTATCATCTCCTTTGGGAGCCCTTGGAGATCTGAACTCCGTTGTCCTTTATGACATCGAGGATTATGGTGACCCTCCACCGTCGGAGGTTTTTACGCAGATATCTTTGAGAAAGAAGTCTTAAAAAGCTTTTCAGCTCGTCCATGTTCCTGAAGTTAGCCCTTATCATCACCTGAAATTCCCCAGTTTTTTTATAGATGCCCAAGACGTTTTCGAGCTTTCCTATCTCTTGCAAAACTATTTCAGCCCGGGGATCATCGGCAAGGAGTTCAAGCTCGATTAAAGCCTGCAAATACTCCTCAAGAAAAGCGGGCTCCACAAGAGCGGAATAACCCTTTATCGCGCCGAGCCTTTCAAGTTTATCGACCCTGTTTTTTATGCTTGCTACAGATAACCCAAGCTTTTTACTAAGGTCTGTGAAGGTAATCCTACCGTTCTTTCTAAGCTCCACTAGGATTTTTTTGTCGATTTCGTCTATGTCCACCATATCAATCAAAAAATATTGAAGAGAAGATATTTAAGCTTTCGCTACTCTATTGTGTGCACCTGCGGCAGGGTTGAAAGCTTTATTGGTGCCCCAAATGCCCTGTCTCCTGCATCCCCAAGGCCGGGGAGAATATAGCCTTTATCGTTGAGCTCCCTGTCTATCTTTGTTACGAATATTTCAACCTCTGGGAATTTTTCTTTTATTCTGGTTATTCCTTCAGGAGCTGCAAGAACTCCCAACACGATTATTCTCTTTGGAGTGCCGTACTTTTTGACCTCTTCTATTACTCTCAGCAGAGTTGAACCAGTAGCTATCATTGGATCGGCTATGATTACCGTATCTTCGGGCGTTATCTGGGGGATTTTGATGTAGTTCATCTCTATCTCAAACTTTGGGGCTTTTCCTCTCGATGCTGAGACTATTCCTATCCTTGCATGCTCAAAGACCTTTACAAGGCCTTCCATAAGGGGCACTGCGGCTCTGAGAACAGTTACTATGACTACATTTCTCCTGTCTTTTACTATTATCCCTTCAGTTTCTTCCAAAGGTGTCTCAACTTTTACTTTCTCTGTCTCCATTGTCTTGATTATCTCATAACCCATAAACCTTCCAAGCTTTACAAGCCCTTTTCTAAAGGCTATGGAGTCTGTCTCTTTATCCCTAAGCTCTGTTAATACTTCCATTAGATAGGGAGAGTCATCAAAGGAGTAAACACCTTTCCACCTTTTATCCTCTATCATCTCAATCACCTCAACAGTTGATCAAGCAAAATGGCCGTTAAGGCTCCTACAGCCATACCTGATTCTAAAATACTCCCCACAATTCTTGGAAAGTGTTCTAGGAATTCCGGCGGCAATTGAGGAGCTCCAAGTCCCACAATCAGAGCACTTGCGATTATGAGCATGTTTCTATCGTTTAGCTCTACCTTCTCCTTTATTAACCTAAGCCCAGTAACGCTTATCATACCATAGAGCGCTATCGTGAGTCCTCCAAGTACGGGCTGAGGAAGGGAAGCCAAAACACCGGAAAACTTTGGAATCATGGCTAAGAGGATTAGTATCACCCCTCCCATCTGCACCACTTGCCTGCTTGCAACCTTAGTTAGAGCAACCAATCCTATGTTTTCAGAGTAGCTTGTTGTCCCACAAGCTCCGAGAATCCCTGCAATTGAACATGCAAGCCCTTCGCTCATTATTCCCCTATTGATGTTTGTGTTCGTTATTGGTGCCTCAGAGATAGCGGAAATTGCGTGGTAATCTCCAACGCTTTCTATTATGCTCACGACGAATGCAAACAGCAGGGTTATTATTGCAGAGGCTTCAAATACTGGAGTGCCCCATGGTAGAGGTTTTGGAGCATTTACTAATGGTAACTCTTTAACCAAGCTGAGATCTGCCATTCCAAGGGGAATGCTGACGACGTATCCTATTAACGCTCCCACTATTACGGGCATTGCCCTTAAAGCCCCTTTTCCTTTAAGTGCGACGTAGACCGTTGTTGAGAATGTCACAAGTGCGATAAAGAAAGCCTTCGGTATTGTTGAACCGCTCGGATCGGCAAAGAAGTTGAAGGTGTACTTGACCGCTACATGGGCTAAGGAGAACCCTATGAGCATTATTGTGACCCCAGTAACTATAGGGGAAAAGAGCCTTTTGACCTTCCCGACGATCCCGAATGCACCTATTGCCGCCTCGATTAACCCGCCTACGATTAGAGCTCCTTCTACAGCAGCTAATCCCAAGCTTTTCCCTATACTGATAAGCCCCGGAATAAAGGCGAAGCTTGAGCCTTGAACTATTGGGTATCTTGACCCTATCGTGGTTTGAAGAAGGGTCGCTATTCCCATTGCTAGGAGAACCACCTGGATTAGGAGCGCTATCTCCCTCTGCTCAAGCCCAATTGCCGTCCCCACGACAAGGGGCACTGTAACTGTTGCTCCAAACATTGCAAGAACGTGCTGAAAGCCCAAAAGAACAGCTTGCTTTGATTCAACTTTTTCTTCTATTCCAACTTTAATTCCGTTTGCCATTAAAGCCCGCTCAAGGTATGTCGTGATGAATTTAAAAAATTTTCGGTTTAAGTGATAGTTTCATGGCAATATTGAAACAGAAATAACAAAAATTAGACATAAAAATGAAAAATCACTCACCCCTTTCTTCGGGAGGTATGCTACCCTCTTTTACTGGGATTAAGCATAGGAATTCGAGGGTCTCTGAGTCGGGATTTTCGTATCCGTGCGGCTCATTTGGAGGGATATACAAAAAGCTGCCCGGTATAACTTTCACAGTTTTTCTTCCGTTTGTTATATAGCCCTCTCCCTTTACAACGAATATCTCATGTTCCCAGTCGTGCTGGTGTATTGGTATTTTTCCGCCTTTCCTAATAACAAAATATCTCATTGCAAAGTTTTTAGCCCCTATCTTTGGGGAGATGAGCCATCTTATTGTTGTATTCTCAACTCCCTCTATTGTAACTTCTTTTTCTTCTACGTCTTTGTAGTGTCCAACGAACATTTTTATCACCGTAAAATGTAGGGAAGGCATATTAATAAGCTTATCTGACCACCCATATTGTCCACACCATAAAGAGGTAAGCGAGCACGCTCACGAGGATGTGTACCTTTATCCAGAACTGCCTCTTTTTGGAGAGAAGTATGAAAGCACCGCTGAGCATTGAGAGACTCATAAGCCCAAAGGTTATATATCCGAGGGTGTAGTGATCTAAAACTACCATATTAGACCCTCCCAACAGGGAATATGTACAACGGGGCACCCTCAGTGCCTATTATATTTGCAACCTCATCATCATAAAACGCCCCAACGGCAACTGTGCCTAGTCCTAAAGCTGTTGCTTGGAGGTATATGTTTTGTCCTATGTGGCCTGCTTCCATATGTACGTACCTGATTCCCCTCTCTCCATAAATCTTGGTGGTTCTTTCATAGAAAGCCACAAGTACAATGTCCACTGCTGCATCTCCTACCCACTTCTGGTTCAATGCTGCTTTTTGGAGATCTTTTCTAAAGTCTCCTTCTTTAATCATTGTTAGGCTGTGTTCAAAGGGGTCATAGTGATATATTCCCGGTCTTAAATCCTCTACATTCCCGACTACTACGAAAATCTCAAAGGGGTAAGTTGCTCCAGCACTTGGAGCGGCTCTTTTGTCCTCGTGGGTTATCCCTTGGCAGGCCCATAAGAGTTGAGCAAGCTCTTCTATGCTGATAGGTTGATTTTTGTATGTTCTGATGCTTTTTCTTTTGGCAATCGCCTCTTCCACGCTCATATCTCCTTTTAATCTTGGTTCTGGCAGAAGGATCTTCTCTCCGGAGTATGTAGTCTCCCTTCCTCGCGGAAAATAGGGTTTTAAGAATAAAGCTATTGATGAGGCTATTACAAGAACCATAACAAGGGCTGCAACCTTTTGATAGTTCATATGTGTTGTTAGGTTTTCATGATATTTTAGCGTTTCTAAGAAAAAAGAGAAAATGTTTAAGCCTTCCTTCCGGCTATAAATCCTAGAAGGAGGCCAATTACAAGGGTGCCAGCTATTAGGGGTATTGAGTATCCGCTAGTTTCCTTTTGAGCTGGGGAAGTGGTGTTTTGAGGTGTCGTTTGGTTTGTAAGCGGCGTGGTGAGAGGAATGAGGGGTTCTTCTGTTATCTTTGGCGGAGTTGTTGTGCTTAAGAATACCGTTGAAGTTTCCTTTGCGTATTGGTAGAACACCATTGCGGTCTGAATACTCTCTAACCCTCCCTGCTTTTCATAGCTCTGGGCAAACTCATAATATGCAAGACTTAAGACTGGATATATGCCTTCTTTCTGAGCTATTGCAATAGCTACTTTAGCATCTTCTTTCATTCTCTGAAGCTTATCCATAAGTACGGTCTCGTTGTCGATTCCAAGGGTATCTAAGATTATCTCGGCCCTTATCCTGGCTTCCATTGCGGAGAAGATAGCCGCTGAATATTTGCCATCTTGGTAATATTCCTCTCCCTCGTTCATTAAGTTTACCAAATCCTGAAGGTTTGTTTCCCCAAACATTGAGGTTATATAAGTTATGATAAGCCTCGAATTGTCCAAGTATTCCCTTGCGGTATCTTTTATGGCATCCCTTTCAATTACATCTCCCTTTGCGTATCTCTCCCCTAGGGATGCCCAGAACTTTGCTGTTTGTATCCTCTCGTATGCAAAGGCAGCATTGCTTATTGCATCCCAGTAATTACCATCGTAATAAGACGACCAAGCATCTTTCAGGAGGGATTTTGCTTCTTCAACTCTTTCCTCACTTGCGGCAACCGCTTGGAGCATTGTTATCCCTTTTATTGTGAGATTTGAGACATAGCTCTCGGTGCTCTTTATCTCGTTATCGACCTCTTTCAGCAGATTCTCTAAGTCACTGTCGGTTTTCACATCCAAATACCAATCCACGTGCCTTATCGCAATCCTCGCCTGAAAATCAAGGCTCAGAGCTGTGTAATACATTCCTTCGTCTAAGTCCTTCTTGGCCTCGTCTAACTTAGCTTTGGCATCATCTAGTGCATTTTTGAGGTAGGAATAAGTGGTGTAGCTGACGTCACTGTTTTTGAGCTTGTTCTCAACCTGCTTATAGTAGTTTAGGGTCTCATCGTAGTCCTTGAGTGCATCGTCCTTTAGAAAAGAGGTATCAACTCTCAACTCCCCTGGCACGGATGGCTTCTCTATCTTCTTCCCAGTGAAATAGTAAACTGCCTCGTATATATCCCTAATCTCTTTAACCTCTAAGCCCCATCTCTCCTTTGCGTATTCAACTACGTCAACTTTTTCGGACTTACTTGTTATCTGCACTATTGGGCCGATTTGCTTTTGTTCGGTTTTTTGGACTACCTGTATTCTCTGTCCTTCTGGAATTAAGAAGAGCTTTGCTCCTACGCTGTGGGCAGCCGAAGCTTTCTCTAAAATCCCTCCTACTGGTCCAATGCTCCCATCGGGATTTATCATACCTGTCATCATTACGTCGTTTCTTACTTTCCATCCCTCTAAAGCGGCTATTATACCGACGGTCATAGTACCTCCGGCAGAAGGACCTCCAATAATTGGAGCATCTGACTTTACTTGAATAAAAACGTCGTACTTGCTCATATCAACCCCAAGAACTTTTCCAGCGACTTGAGCTGCCAACCTCGCCGATGCCTGCATGTCTACCTCTGCCAATGGCCAAGTCTCAACGTAAACGTGCCCATTTCCAGGAGCAACTGTGATTACAAAGTCCGTTGCTACTCCTATCAGCTCGCCGCTCGAGGTTCTAGACACTGCTGGGGCTTTTAACACAACGGTGTTCCCTTTTTCTGGACATTGAGCATTCGCTAATGGTAAGAGCAAAAGAATCAACGCTAGCATTGATAGTATTTTCTTCATCTTCTCACCTCCAGTGATTTAGTTCCTTGTGTTCTTTAATATCTCTTGTGGTTCATAACTCCAAAAATTGAAAGTCTGAACCAAAGTCTTTTTAAACCTCATATCAAAACGGTTAGGGGGAGTAATATGGGACTGTATTCCTCTTTCATCGGTCGAAAGTTTAAACACATAGCTGGGAAGAAATATGAGGACATAATAAAGCACTACAGGGAGTTTCTTCTAACTGAAGAAGAAAGACAGATCCCGGAGATTAATTCTATATTGATGCCGCTTGACAGATACGTTAAGAATGTCCCCGAAGAGGTATATGAGACTATAAGTGCCTATGAAGCGAGAATTTTGCTTGTTTATATTTTGGATTCTCAGGTATTTGAGCTTGTACGTCAAACACTTAGCCCGGAAGCAAGTGAAGAATTCAGGCGAAAAGAGGAGGTAATGGGGGAAGAGCTGCTCAACAACGTGGCGAAGAAGCTTGAAAGTTATGGTCTGAAAGTGCAGAGGCGCATGTTCTTTGGAAACAAGAGCGATGATGTGATAAGAATGGCTGAGAACTACGACATGCTCGCAATCTCGAAGAACTATGGCTCGGAGATCACAAAAACATCCCCTATCAGTCCTTTGGTTCTTAAGATAATCCAGCATTTGGAGATTCCGGTGATAGTCTATTAGGAGGTGTTCAGATGACACCATTGGAGATATTTGCCCTTGCAGTGTTTATCTTTACATATGCTCTTATAATAAGCGAGCGAATACACAGAACCGTTGCCGCAATGGCCGGAGGCTCTTTGGTGCTTCTAGCCAACATAGTTCCTTGGGAAAAAGTTCCCCTTTATCTTGACCTTGACACTATACTTCTTCTTGCTGGAATGATGATAATTGTCAATACAACAAGATTAAGTGGTCTCTTCGAATATATCGCAATAAAAACAGCCAAACTTGCAAAAGGAGAGCCTATTAGAGTTTTGCTCCTTTTCTCAGTTGTGACAGCCCTCATAAGTGCCTTTCTTGATAACGTGACCACGGTTCTTCTGCTCACTCCGATGCTTATCTACATTTCAAGACTTATGGAAGTTAACCCTCTCCCCTTCCTTCTCTCCGAGATCTTTGCTTCTAACATCGGTGGAACAGCAACGCTCATAGGTGACCCACCTAACATAATGATAGGCTCCGCTGCGGGGCTTAGTTTTAACGAATTTCTCGTCAATATGGGCCCAATAGCATTTCTTGATTTAATACTCATGGTTTTTGTAGTGTACTTAGCTTATAGGGGGACCCTTAAGATCAGCCCTGAAAAAAAGGAGAGAATCTTAAGGACACTTGAGGGTCTGGATGAAAGAGCTGCGATTAGGGATCTGCCTCTTTTTAGGAAGTCTATTGTAACAATCGTCATTGTGGTGCTATTCTTTTTTGTTCATGACAAGCTTGGGATAGAGCCTGCTGTGGTTGCATTATTTGGGGCATCTTTGCTCCTTTTCTGGAGTAGGGAAAATCCTGAGGGAATCCTAGAGAAAGTCGAGTGGGCAACGCTGTTCTTTTTCGGAGGTTTGTTCCTCATTGTAGGGAGTTTGGTTGAGACCGGGTTTATAGGGCAGATAGCTCAGTGGGTAACCTCCCATGTCCATACCGAGGGAGAAGCTATGCTGGTTATAGCGTGGTTTTCAGCACTTGCTTCAGCTGTTATAGACAACATCCCCTTCACGGCTACGATGATACCCCTAATAAAGGCAATGGAGACATCTCTCAATACGTATCCTCTTTGGTGGGCTTTAAGTTTAGGGGCGTGCTTAGGTGGAAACGGAACCGCTATTGGAGCATCGGCAAACGTTGTTGTTATAGGGATAGCAGCAAGGGAAGACATAAGGATAACATTTATGGACTTCCTCAAAATAGGCATGCTCATAATGGTCTTAACTGTAGGTGCTGGCGTTGGGATATTATGGCTTAGGTATGTGTGGTGGTGAACAATGAAAATACTCGTATTGATAGACGGCTCGAAGTGGAGTCAAAAGGCAGCTCTTCATGGAGTTGCAGTTGCCAAGAAAAAGAACGCAAAATTGGTGCTGTTTTCTGTTTTGGATAGGAGAGAAGCTAAGGCAGTTGCATTCAACCTGGGAGCAAGACAAGGAGACTTTGAGAAAGTGCGCAGTTTTGAAGAGGAAATCTGGAACAACATGAAAAGAGACATTCAAGATGTTATGAGCGAAATGCTAAAGTTCTGTCAAGAGGAGGGAGTGAACTGTTCCATAAAGATCGTTGAAGGGATTGCAAAGGACAAAATCCTTGAAGAAGCAAACAGCGGGGAGTACTCACTTGTAATAATGGGAGCTTATGGAAAGAGCGGAAAAACGAGGATAGGGAGCTTATTGGAAGAGATAGCTGGCAACGTGAAGCCTCCACTCTTGATAGTGCGCTAGTCTCTAGCTTCGAGATATTTAACCTCTATGACTCCTTCTAGCTTTTCTAGTTCTTCTTTTAGGCTGATTAACGCTCTTCTGGTGAGAGGTATATGAACTTTCCCTATTATGTCAAACGGTCCTGTGACTACATAAACTTCGTCAAAGTTCATTTCGTTTAGCAGTTTTTCTTTGATTTCCTTCTCTTTTCCAGGTTTTACCCTTAGTAGGTATATTGCAAACGGCATTTCAATCCCTTCTTATCAGGGCTATAAAAAACAATACCAATATTAAAAGTTCGAATGTAGTTGAGGTCACCTCAAGAATTTCTGAAGACAATGAGGTTTTGATTAGATGAAAGTTGTCAATGATCTTTTTGGCAACGAACATTAGAAATGCCAAAAAAAGAAGCAAAATACTTTTCATTCCACTTTTTCTGTATGCTTTCCATGCTGCTACTGACAGCATGCCCCCTAAAATAATTACAACTCCATCGAGGAGATATCTCAAAATGTCAATCACTCTCCCTCCCCCCTGAACGCTAACGTTAAATCAATCAATTTATCTGCCAGTTTATCCCAGATTTTTGGTTTATACTCTCTGATTATGCGAACTAAAACCTCAACATCACAGTTAAGGGAATAAACGGTGTTTTTTCCGTCTTTTATCTTTGTAATAATCCCCAATCTCTCGAGCCGTTTTGTATGATAAACTATAGTAGAGGGGGTCAAGTTGAGCTTTTCTGCAATTTCGCTTTGGTTTTTGTCCCCTTCCGCAAGTAAAAGGAGTATTTTTCTTTGGCTTTCGTTTGAAATAGCTATCATAAGACGCCTGTACTCCTCTTCAAAACCTGCGGGGAAGAAGTATTTTTTCCCTCCAAGCCGTTTTGATATGATTTTTCCCTCTTTTTCAAGATGCCGTAGGTGATATTGTAGGTTTCCTATCCCTATGTTGAGTTCTTGAGCTAATTTGCGAAAAGTTATTCCCGGATTCTTTGTGACATAGTCCAAAATTCTTTCTCTGGTGCTCATGAATATCAAACCAAAATATAATTCGAGTGTTTTAACTCTTTGTGGTACGGTTCTCAAAAGAGTATTCTATTGGAGCCCCGGGCGGGGTTTGAACCCGCGACCTGCCGCTTACCAAGCGGCCGCTCCACCAGGCTGAGCCACCGGGGCACCGAAAGAAAGAAGCCAAAATTGCATATATAAACTTTTCGCTCAATCAGTTCTCAAATTAAAAAGACATAGATGGAAGGCTAATATTCTCTCTCCACTATGAAGTCTGCTAAAAGTTCTAGTTGTTTTCTTGCCTCGCTTTCTGGGAGTATTTTTAGTGCTTTCTTTGCCTCATCTGCCAGTTCCCTTGCAACTTTTGCAGCGTAGTCTATGCTTCCATACTTTTTGAGGAGTTCAATTGCTCCTTTGATCTCTTCTTGGACGTTCTCCTCTATTATTCCCTCTCCCTTTACATCACCGGCGTATTTTCCAAATATCTTGAAAAACTCTGCTTTGTCTTCTTCACTTGCGTTTTCAAGGAAGTGTGCTACTATGAGCGTTTTCTTGCCCTTTCTTATGTCACTCCCCACTGGCTTTCCGAGTTTCTCTTCGTCTGCTATCAAATCGAGAACATCATCCCATATTTGGAACGCTATACCTATGTTCCTTCCATATTTTGACAGCGCCTTAATGTACTCCTCGTTTTCTGTTCCTATGATTCCACCTATTGTAGCTGAGGCATCTATAAGCGCTCCAGTTTTTCCGCTTATCATTTTCATGTATTCCTCTATAGTGACTGTTTCTTTGTTCTCAAACTCCAAGTCCATTGCCTGCCCTTCGCAAAGCTCATTTGAAGTCTTTGCAATGACATCCAGAACCCTTACAACCTTCTCAGCCTCGACAGGTATCCTTGCCACAGCCTCAAAAACCTTCGAAAAGAGCAAATCCCCAGCTAAAATTGCCATGTTTATTCCCCAAATTTTATGAACTGTCGGCCTGCCCCTTCTTTTTTCGTCCATGTCCATTATGTCATCATGAACAAGGGAATAGTTGTGAAGCAGCTCTACAGCCGCTGCAGCGTAAACGGCCTTCTCTGGGTTTCCACCAACAGCTTCAGTAGAGGTTAAGACTATGAACGGCCTAACCCTCTTCCCTCCTGCGAGGGGATAATGTCTTGCAGCATCATAAAGAACTTTGGGCTCCTTTTCAGGTATAAGCTCAAAAATAGCCTCATCGACGACCTTGGCCTTTTCTTTTAATGCTTTAAATAGCGGATCAAACTTCATTTTATCACCTCACATCGACTTTGTAACCGTTTCTTGATACAAACACGTCCCTTCCGATGAGATACCCCTCTTCTTCGGCAAGCTCAGCATAATGGGTGAGCATCCTAAACTCTCCATGAGCGGGGATTATATTCTCTGGATTTAAAAGCTTAATCAAATATCTGTGATCTTCCCTGCTTGCATGACCTGAGACGTGTAAATCTTTAACCATTCTCACTCCTCTCATTCTGAGCTTTGTTTCAAGGGCATAGCGTTGGGCTATGTTTAGGGGATTTGGGATGACTCCAGCCGAAAACACAACAGTGTCCTCTTTTCCGATGTCATAGAGTTCCCCATTAGCCATCCTTGTAAGCACTGCTCCTGGTTCACCTTGGTGACCCGTGACTATTAGGAGATAGTTCTCTCTAGCTTGAGAAACCTCTCTAAGTGTTTTCTGAACAGCATTTGGGCTTCTCACCGCTTTTGCCCCTTTCATTTTTATTAGACCGAGCTGTTTTGCTATGCCTGTGTACTTTGCTAGAGATCTACCTACCAAAACCGCTTGCCTCCCCATATTGTTTGCTATCTCTATCAGCTCTTGCAGACGGGCTATGTGGGAGGCGAAGGTCGTGGTTATTAGTCCTTTCTCTTCCATCCCTTCATAGTAGAAAAAGTCTTCCAAGAGGAGCTTCGCAGAGGCTTCACTTGGCGTCTTTGTTTCTTCAGCTGCCCTCGTTGATTCTGGTATCAAAATTTTTACTCCTTCTTGGCCTATCTCCTTGAGCCTCTTGTAATCTGGCTTCTCTCCAAGGGGATTGTGGTTGTCAAACTTATAATCACATGCATAAACTACCGCACCTTCGGGCGTATGGATAACCACCATTGAGGAGTGCGGGATTGAGTGAGTAATCTGAACAAACTCTATAGCCAAATTTTCACTAACCTGAACGATCTCCCCATACTGGGTCTCATACATTGGGTTTGTAACCTCAAAATATTGCTCGCTTCTCACCTCTCCTTTTGCCAGCTTTATTGTGTAAGGAGTTCCGTAGATTGGAACGTTTGGATAGTGAGGAGCAAGCTTTGCTATAGCTCCTATGTGATCGAGATGACCGTGAGAAAGTGCAATGGCAACGACTTTTTTGTTTTTGAGAGAGGAATCATCGGGGATTGCACCCAACTTTCTTAAATCTCTCGAGCTCATCTGCTGAAAGTTAACATCCTCATGGATAAGAACCCTATCAAGCCTGATTCCCATATCAATAATCACAACTTCTCCTTCATATTCAACGGCAGTCATGTTTTTTCCTACTTCCTCGTAACCACCTAGTGTGTAAACTTTTATCATTTTAGTTCCTCCACTAACTATTTTACTGCGGAGGCGGACTTATTGTCGGCCTCGGCCCTTTGAGTGGTGGAGCGGAACTCCACCGGGTTATGGTATAGTTGTTTGGAGGGTTTAAAAAGAATGTGGAATTCTCTAAGAGTATGCCGTAAAATTTAGTAATTCACGAGTTACAAAAAGAAAGAAAAACAGAAGTGAAGTGGACTTTTAATCTAAAACTGCAGATTTCAATATATTCACTGCGTTTTTAATGTTCAAGTATGCCCTTCTAATGTATATGAAGACACGAATATCTCCTAAGTTCTGATATATTGGTCCTGATCTTTCCGCGTTGGCATATGCTTTTGTTGCATTTTCGTAGTAGGACTTTGCAAGTCTAAGAACGTCCTCACTGACATTGGAGTTTACAGATTCGTTGTACAATTTACTGTATGTCTCGTTGTACCGGAGATAACCATAGTAATAGAATAGTGCTAAGTTAGCTATTTCTGATTTATCTTTTGTTTGTTCTTGGGAAGTCTTTGTGTTAAATGATTGTGAAACTAAAACAGAAATGCTTATCTCGTTGTTATCTTCATTGCTTTCTACTACTGTGTTTTCCGGATCAACTATTGCTTTTAGTGTGTATTTTCCTTCATGTTCTGGTATCCATGGGAACTCTATCGTTGTTGACTCCTCTTTGCCAAGTCCGGGAATTGTTTTTGTTCCTATTAGAGTATCATTGGCGTAAAGAGTTATTGCAATATTTTTATTAGTGCTAGCTCCATCATTCTTTATAGTTACTACTATGCTATTTTGCTCTCCTTCTACTAGCTCAATTTCAGAGGGGGACAATGAGACAACTTTTAAATCAGGAAGTTCTAGTCCAAAGGTATAGTCACTCAAGTGGCTAACATTTGCCCATACGTAGTTGTTCTTAGTATCCACTCCAAAGTCATAAACTGTTAGGTTGCCATATGGGGAATTATCGGGTATTGATTTCCCAACATACTTGCTGAGATCTATCCACTCGCTACCGTTCCAATAGAATATTGTAACAGCGATTTCTGGAACCCCCGCTGCTTTAAGTTCTTCTTCGTCATATGTAACGTTAAGTATCACCCACTCATAGTTTACCTGCTTATTGGTTTCAACTTTAATATATCTAAAGTCTTCAGCTCCCTCTTTTATAAGCTCAGATTTCATATCCTCATTCTCGAGTCCTCCACTGGCAATAACCAGGGCATATACTGGTTCAGTTTCGTTCGCTGAAATATAGATTTCAGTTTGTTTTTCTACACTAATCTTCGTTGTTTTGTTATTAGTGAAGTCAAGAGCCTCTATTTTGACCACTTTTCCATAGAAGTTCACGAACTTTTGAGCTGTTAATCCTGCTTCATCTGTTGCTATGATTTTTACTGTATATTCTTCTACAGCAGGGACTGTGAAATTAAATGACCCTTTACAATCAGTCCCACACGTTGAAGTGTCAATGGTCATATTGAGGATTGTGTCTGTCCTGTTAGCTATCACGATGCTGATCTCTTTTAATGCCTTATTATCAGATGCTTCATATGTTATTGTGACATTTTTGCCAACTTGTTGTGAGGTGGGGTTAACTCTAATATCTACTGTTGGAGGAATTTCATCAGAAAGTACATGAATTGTAATGCTCCATTCTATGTCTAGTAACGAGAACTCTTCCGTTACAAATCCAAATTTGCCCCAGTAGTATATATCCCCCCAAGGAGTTAGTTGATTAGGCTTTTTGAGCTTAAGTATTCCGTTGCCTTGCTCATCTGTAACTCCAACATATGTATAGTCCCATGTCTTGTAGTAGAAGTAGCCTTTGCCGGGTAGTTTTATCGGAATTTCTATGTATTCTTTCTCTTTAGTGCTTTCAATTTCGTAGTATTTCGGAATTTCAAGATCTTCTGGTAAAATGAGGAACTGCGCTTCATGTTCCCATCCATTGCTTGAGGAGCATTCTGTCATGGAGTATTCCTCGTAAGTTCTGCATACCCAACCAGTTGGAAGGAGAGTTACTAAATATTTTCCAGGCTCAACAATAGGAATTTTGAGTTCAGTGGTGTTCCAGTAATATACCTGAGGTTCTAGAACAAAGCCATTCCAAGAGTTTCCAATTAGTGGGGCAAACTCAAGAACTATTGGAATTGATGTAGGAGTTTCGTTCTCATAATATTTGAACGCGGAGAGTAGCGCTGGTGGTCTTGTTGTGTTCAGTTCTAGGTATGTTTTTATCTTTGCGACTTCTAGAGAGCTTATTCCATAAGTTCCGGAGTCATGGATAAGGAGTGCCCACACTTTGTTAATGTCCTCTCCAAATCCTATCGGTGCATATGGGTTTCTTGGGAAGGATATCGTGGTATTTATTGAGCCTTCTTCGTCAGTTTTAACTTCGTGCACTCCAGTCGGCGTATAGATATATAGCGGTTCATTTGGTAACGGTTTTGTGAACTTTGATTCATAAGTAGCATTTTCTAACAATCCTGTTATACTAATACTCTCATCTAGAACAATCTCGTGGTTTTCTGGATTATAAACATAGTATGCATAATCCCAAGCAGAGGATATATAAGGGCGATAGACATATACATACGCTTCCGCGTTTCCAATTTTTATCACTCCAAAGTAGGCATCTTCCGGCACTTTTATTCCTGTTAAAGTTAGCTTCCCTGTTTCGTCGAACTGTACGTATGTTCTGTTAACGCTTGCTAACTCAAGAGTTAGAGAATCTTTTCCAGTCCAAGGGTACCATATAATTTCTAAGGTATAGTTATATCCAGGTAATGCAGTTGAAGACGTTACTTCAAATGACAGGAATTCTCCAGGAGTTGCTATTACCTCTTGGGGAGTTATAACAGCATCTAAATATTTGTCTAAAGTTTCTTCCGCCATGATGGCCTCTTCTTCGCTATTTAAATTCTCTTCAGGTACTTGTTCTTTTGAAACTCCTATCCATTCTGAACCCAAGGGGATATAACTGTCTTTCCCATCGTATAGCTCGATAGCAATGCCTTCTGCATCAAGTGGTACAGAGAGGGTTATGTGGCCGTATCCATTTGTAAGAGTTACATTGTAGGTGCTTTCAGTAATGTCTTCTTTCCTAAAATAAATTGCTTTTAAAATCAAGTCTCCACTATATGGCATGCCTGTAGTCACATCTTTGGCAAATACATGTACTGTGAATTCTTTACCTTCTCTGACATTCTCAGAAGCTACTACTGCAACTTCCAAGGGAATGTTTGTTACTTTAACGGCTCCAGCTTCCTGTCCATCGAGGTATACATAATACTCTCCCGTAGTGTTAAACTGAACAGTGTATTCTAGTATTCCATTTACGGGAGTTATTGTGGTATTTATTAGGGGGTTTCCTTCTCTTTTGATTATTGCAATGTTTACTGGGTTGGTATAGGGCTTTCTGGTGAATGGTTCTATAAGCGCCCATCTAAGTGTAATGTTTTCGCCAACTTTTGCGAGAATGTTCTTTTCGACAAAGTAATAAGGCTGTATCTCAATTACTTCAAAGGATGTCCAAAAAGTAGTGCTATTGTAGGATATCTCCACGTTGTACCATCCTACTTCTTCTGGTGTGAAAGTAGTATTTGCGATACCGTATTTGTTAGTCGTCACGATATCTGTAAACACTGTTTCTCCGTATTTCATTACAGTAAATTTAACTTGAACATTTGGAACTGGCCCTTCGTAGGGCCTCCAGATCAATGCAAACAAGGTGATGTTTTGTCCCTTTACAATCTGATCCCTAAAAGTACCACCGAAAACCTGCACCCCGGTTTCTTTGTTGTACTCCACTTCTATATGTGCCATTACTGGCATGCTCCCCAGTAGAAGCAGAGTCAGAACGAGAGCTATTATATTACTTTTTTTGATTGTCAGCATAGCTGGATCACCAAGTAAAAAATGCATAATATAGAATTAATATTCTTTACTACCAATTGTTCAGATATTTAGTTTAATGATACCCTGTTGTTTTTGGCAAAAATACAATATCATGTTACACCTCATTGTCAAAGGTTAAAAATGAAAACTTTTTAAGATGTTCTATTCCTCAAAAAATCCCACAAATCAATCCTCTGCTCGAGCCACTCTCTTGCAAAGCCTGTAATCACAAGGGGAACTTTCCTAAGTTCCTCAACGTTTCTTGCCCCCACGAGGAACATAGCGTTCCTCAGCTCATCTATGTAGCGCTGGAGGATTTTGATTACTCCTTCAACGTCTCCCTTTACCGCTGGTTTGAGCAAGGGCAAAGCGACTCCCGCTAAATTTGCTCCAAGTGCCAAAGCCTTTGCTATCATTATGCCGTCCCTTATCCCACCAGTGGCGATTATTGGTAGCTTTGTTGCATAGCGAACTTCAGCCACGCTTAAAGCCGTTGGAATTCCCCAGTCCCAGAACTTTAGGGCTAAGTTTTTACTTCTTTCATCCTTTGCCCTGTAATACTCAACACCGCTCCAGCTCGTACCACCAAGCCCACCGACGTCTATCGCATCTACGCCGATGCTTTCTAACCTTATCGCGACTTCCATTGAAACTCCCGCGCCGGTTTCCTTGGCTATTATTGGGTAAGGGAACTCACTCTTAAGTTCAGCCAAAGCTTTCAAAACACCTCTGTACTGAGTATCTCCTTCAGGCTGGACGCTCTCCTGTAGAGGGTTCATGTGGATAGCCAAAGCATCAGCTTGAATTGTTTCAACGGCTTTTAGAGCTTCCTTAATCCCATAGCGGTTTGGCATCGTCTCGGCAAACTGAGGGGCACCTAAGTTGCCGACCAAAAAGACATCTGGAGCTACATCTCTAACGTAATAGCTCTCCCACGTTTCGGGATTCCTTATCATTGCCCTCTGGCTTCCAACTCCCATTGGAATATTAAGCTCCTGCGCGGCTTTGGCAAGGGTTTTATTTATTTTCCCAGCGAGCTGGGAGCCTTTAGTTCCTCCTGTCATTCCAGCGATCATTATTGGGTAGTCAAACTTCCTCCCGAGGAACTCTACGCTAAGGTCAATTTCGTCCTTGTCTATTTCGGGCAGAGAACGGTGAACGAAGTGGATGTTCTCAAATTGAGTAGTTACGTGAGCTTCGACCTGTTTCTTTAAGCAGTGCTCTATGTGCTCAAATTTCCTAATAACAGTAAGCTCTTCTTTATCCACATTTACCACCTCTTAATAGCAGTTCCGGGATTTTTCCCTTGGAGGGCTTTCATGAGGTTTCCTTTAACCTTTCCGTTTGTGAAGTAAACTTCCGAATAGTGGGCTATCTCAAGGGCTTTTTTGAGCTTGTTTCCGATGCCACCAGTTACGTCTATTCCCGCTGATTCTGAGCTTTCCAATAGGTGTTCGATTCCTTCTTTGGTAAGCTCTTTAATAAGCTCTGCTCCCTCTTCTTTTGGATTTTTGGTATAAATCCCATCAACGTCCATCAAAAAGACCACCTTGCTTGGCTTGAACATCTTTGCTAAATAGCCCACTATCTGGTCTCCAGAGAGGATGTCTATTCCCTTATCAAGGGCAACTGCAGTATCTCCAAAGAGCACCGGGATGAAGCCTTTTTCCAAAAGCTTTCTAAGAACCTCAAGCTCACCATAAACAATTTCCCCCTTCTCAATGAGGAAAATCGAAGAGGAAGAGATGGAATAAGCGGGCAAGCCTTTCTCTAAGAAAGTTTGAATTATCAAATCATTGAGCTTAAGCATTGCCTGGTGAGTCCTTGAGAAGCCAATCCTTTTACGCTCTACATCCCCGGTTAGCCCTTCCCTGATTTTGTACTTCCTTGCATTTGGGTGCCCAAAGCTTCCACCGCCGTGTACGAGGATAAAGCTCTCCTTAGGGTAAAACTGGGCGATTTCTTCCGCTATGTTCTCGAGGACTTCTCGGTTAAATGAATAAGGGATATTTTTGTCGCTTATCACGCTTCCCCCGAGCTTGATGACTATCATTCTTCGACCTCCTCAATTCTTAGCCCCTCTCTGCTTATCTTTGTTATCATTGGCACTCCACCCGCTATCTTTATGGCCGTTGCCACCTCGCTCTGCTTTCCTGGAGCCAAGGCGTACATACATCCTCCCCCTCCGGCACCTGTTATCTTTGCCCCAAGAGCTCCAGCTTCTCTTGAAGCATACACTAAATCGCTCAGGCTTTTTGTTGAGACACCAAGGGCATCGAGAAGGCCATGATTTATGTTCATCAACCTTCCAAGCAGCTGGAACTTGATTTCCTTGTCGTACTCTGCGAGGATAACTTCTCTCGCTTTTTCCACGAGCTTGCCCATTGAATTTAAAATCGGCTCAATTATTTCTGGCATCTCCTCATAGTTCTTCCTAACTTTAGCAACGAGCTCTTTTGTGGAGCCACTTGAACCGGTGTAGCCCACAACTATTGGCAATTCAACCACAGGCAGGCTCTCAAAAGAGCCCTTTTGGTAGTAGAGAAAGCCCCCAACCGCTGAAACCGTTGGATCAATGCCGCTCGATGCACCTTGTACGAGGAGTTCCACTTTATGCCCCAGTTTAGCAATCTCTTCTTTGCTTAGTTCCAGCCCGAGAAGCTTCGACACTGCCCCAATAGTTGCCACAGCAACAGCAGCTGAACTTCCCAACCCTGCTCCTACAGGAATTTGAGAGGTTATTGAAACAGTTATTCCCTTCTGCTTTCCTGCTTCTTCCATTACAAGATTTATTGCTTCCCTAACATAACTCAAAACTTCAGCCGCTTTTCCATAGTCGGTCTCGAAATAAATTTGATCCTCGGTGAATGATACCGTCAAGCCTGGAGTTCTGATGTCCTTAGCCTCTATTCTAATTCTCCCGTTTTCGTTAAACTCCGCTTTTACATATGTCCTCAAATCAATGGCTGCAGCTATAGCAGGTTTTCCATAAACTACGCTGTGCTCTCCAAAGAGGATAATTTTAGCGGGTGCAGAAGCAAGAACTCTCATTTTTAGCCCTCCCTCTTGATAATTTTCGATAACTCAGATTCTAACTTCGGTAAGTCTGAGGTTATGGTGTGCCAGACGATCTCTAGATCAACTCCAAAGTAAGCATGAATAAGTCTATCTCTCATTCCAGCAATTTCTTTCCAGGGGATTTGAGGGTATTTTTGCTGAATCTCTTTGGGGATATTTTTGGCAGCTTCTCCTATAACCTCCAAGTTTCTTAAAACTGCGTCAATTGTCTTTTCATCTCTTATGAAATCTCTAAATGCCATGCCAACAGTGTAACGTTTTATTTTTTCAATTGAGTTGAGAATATCCTCAATGTACAAATATGGATCCCTCATACGTATTTCACCTCTTGGAGAATTTGCTTCCTAATTCGTTTCTTCAATGCTTTTTTTGTAACTAAATCAACTTTAACTCCGAGTAGAGTTTCGAGATATTCTTGGAGCTTAATAAACTCAATAAACCCGATAGGCCTATGAAATTCAACTAAAATGTCAACGTCGCTTGTTTCCTTTTGCTCTCCTCTTGAATAAGAGCCGAAGATACCAATTTTCTTGACTCCAAATTTTTCATAAAGCTCCTTTTTATGGGTTTGAAGTATCTTTTGTATCTCTTCAAGAGTTCTCATCCTACTGCCTCCAGTTCGAGATAATCGTAGTAATACTTCTTGCATTAATAAATACATAAATCGATGTCACTATCTTTTCGAGCCTGTCCTCTTGCATGTGAGCCATAAAAAATCTTTTTTCTTTGTCAAGGGAGAGCATTCTACATATTGCTCCTTCAATCTTCATGATCTAAGATATACACTCCAAATTTATTTTTCTTTTGGTTGTTCTTGTATCCTTCTAAATTTCAGATTTTAGAAACTGCACCCATGCAAGGACTATGCTGGAAATTGAGAGCACGAAGGTTACTAAGCCAAGAACGTTTACACTCCAGTGCATCTCAAATGTACCGCATGAGGAAGAGCATTTTGTGAAGTTTTCAACACTGAGCCCATATTCTAACAAGGCTATTAAGGCTAATAGGCCTGTTGTACCCAATGTTTTTATCATTTTACTGCCCTCAGGATAAAACACTGAAAATATTATCAATGCGCCTCCAAGCAGGAGAAAGAACATGGCAGACTTTACAATGAGTTCTATGGTATCGGCGTCGTTAAAGTGGGGATTATCTAAGTTGAACAAAAGCTCACCTAAATAAAGTGCAGCTAAGATAAAGAGGGAAACTCCCACAAGTCGAATCAACTTTTGAATTGCTTGTTCCATTCTCCATCCCTCAATTTCCAAAACGCCTTCCTAGCAGTTCATGCCTTCCTCATGACAATACTCACATAGCCAACTATCGCATCTGTTGACCTACTCACCTCAAAGCTCGTTGTGTAGTGCAAAACCTCCGCTTCAACTGCTCCACTGAGTCTTGAGAAGACTATTGCCGTTGCAACTCCTCCCGGACCGCACATTGTGTGATCCATTTTCCTTATCTCGTCGAACATTCCTTTATAATCAAATTCGATAATCTTTTGAATTACCCTGAAGTCCCATTCCCTAATTCTTCCCAGCAAATCATCCCCTCTTGCTCTAAAGGGCACATAGCCGTAGGCATAGCCATAGTGCATCATGTCCGTGCTTGCTATAACCACTACATCCCTCCCAAGCTCTTGGCTTGCTTCAAATATCGCTTTTCCCAGGTCTTCAGCAACCTCCTCATCTTGCAGTCCAAGTGCTATGGGGACGATCTTTACTTCTTTTTCTGCTTTTTCGGAGATGTACTGAATGAAGGGCACCTGCACTTCGAGAGAATGTTCGTATTTGTGAGCAAACTCGTCTAAATCCGCCAAACTGGAGTGCTTCGCGATAGTCTTTGCCAGCTCGGCATCAACTTCAATGTCTCCCATTGGAGTCCTCCAGACCCCTTTAGGGTAAATTGCTACGGGGGAGCCGAGACCAGTGTGGTTTGGCCCTATGATCACAAACGTCTCCGGGAGGCCGTCTTCATAGATTGCTTTGTACGTTCTTGAGGCAGTATAACCGGAGAAGATGTATCCAGCGTGGGGTGCAACTCCTGCAGTAATCTTTCTTTTTTCTCCAAGCTCTCCAAGATCACTGAAAAACTCATCAAGCATGAGTTTTAGCTCTCCTCCAGAGGGATAAAAGCTCCCGGCAACTGCGGGGTATCTTATCATTTTCATCACCAAACTCTATTTGCACTGGATGTTTATTAGAGTTTCTTGGAAAACTTTAATATAGGTGGGAGCTAAAGCTCCTTTTAGGTGGAAATATGTACGGATGGAGAGGTAGAATTGGCTTGATAGTTCCGTCCTCAAACACGACAATGGAGATGGAACTGCATTCAGCTTTGCCTGAGGGAGTATCACTTCACACAGCAAGGATGCCCTTGAAGAACGTTACTGAAGAGGAGCTTGTAGCGATGAGCGGGCTTGCAGTGGAGAGTGCAAAGCTATTGAAGGATGCCGACGTTGACTTAATTCTCTACGGCTGTACTAGCGGATCCTTTATAGGCGGTGGAGAATTCGACAAGGAGCTTGCAGAAAAAATCGAGAGCGAGGTGAAGCTACCAGTTATAACGACTAGCACTGCAGTTGTTGAAGCCCTTAAGATTCTTGACTCCCAGAGGATTCTTGTCATAACTCCCTACACCGATGAGATAAACCAGAGGGAGAGAGAGTTTTTGGAGGCTAATGAGTTTGAGGTCATAGACATTAGAGGGCTTGGAATAGTTGACAACACCAGAATAGGGAGACTTGAGCCCTATGAGGCTTACAGAATGGCTAAGGCACTCTTTACCGATGAAGCAGACGCAATATTCATAAGCTGTACCAACCTGAGAACTTTTGAAATAATCGAGGCTCTCGAAGATGACTTAGGAGTTCCTGTCGTTACAAGCAATCAAGCCTCTCTATGGCTTGCATTGAGAGAGCTCGATGTGGGAGAAAAGATTCCTTGGCTTGGAAAGCTTTTTACAGAGTTTTGATTCTCTTGGCATTTTTTTAATCTCCACAAAAATATTTTTAAGTACTCTTGTAAACTTTTCTCCAAGTATTCACTGAGGGTGATAACATGATGGAGTTCCTCAAGGACTTCCAGAAGATGGGCATCTACCTGGCCTACAACGTGAACGTTGACGCGATAGTATATTTGAACGAAAAGCACATAGAGAGCCTCATAAAGGAATTTGGAGCAGAAAACATCAAAAAAAGAATCGATGAGTATCCGAGAGAGATAAACGAGCCTTTAGACTTTGTTGCGAGATTAATACACGCCCTCAAGACTGGAAAACCCCAAGCCGTGCCTTTGGTAAGTTATGAGGTCGATAAGTGGTTCAATTCTCGATTTAAATACGATTTTGAAAGAATTGGGGGGCAGGTAGGGATAATAGCGAACCTTCTTGCCAACTTGGACTTTAATAAAGTGATTGCATATTCCCCTCTTCTTGGAAGAAAACAGGCTGAAATGTTCGTAAATAGGGATAACCTCCTTTATCCGGTTGTTGAGAATGGAAAACTTGTCCTAAAGAAGCCCTTGGAAGCTTACAGGGAGGATGATCCAGTAAAAATCAATAGAATTTTTGAGTTTAGAGCAGGCACAAAATTCAAACTTGGGGATGAAACTATTGAAGTTCCCTATTCTGGAAGGTTTATAGTTGCCTGCAGATTTGAAGATTTTGCTAGAATTGAAACTTCCCCAGAACTTAAGCCTTATCTACCGGAAATAGGAGAGATGGTCGATGGAGCTATTCTCTCAGGTTATCAGGGGCTAAGAAGATATTACAGTGACGGAAAGGACGCAAACTACTATCTAAGGAAGGCTAAAGAAGACATAAAACTGCTAAAGAAGAAAAAGGACATAAAGATCCACGTGGAATTTGCTTCCATTCAAGATAGAGAGCTCAGGAAGAAGGTAATCTACAACATATTTCCCCTCGTTGACAGTGTGGGAATGGACGAAGCTGAGATAGCGCATATATTAAGTGTTCTCGGATATAGAGAATTAAGCGACAGAATTTTCACATACAATAGAATTGAGGACGCTGTTTTAGGGGCCAAAATTCTCCTTGATGAACTAAATCTTGAAATTCTTCAAGTGCACACGATTTACTACCTGATGTACATCACCCACAATGACAATCCGCTCACCGAGGAAGAGCTAATGAAGTCCTTGGAGGTGGGAACAACCCTTGCAGCTACGAGGGCATTTCTTGGAGACATCAAAAGGCCGGAAGATGTTAAGGTTGGCTTGAACATTCCATTCAACGAAAAAGGAGAATACGTAAAGCTGAGATTTGAAGAAGCAAAAGCCAAAATGAGAACAAGGGAATACAAGATAGTTATTATCCCCACAAGGCTTGTCAGAAATCCCGTATCCACGGTAGGGTTAGGGGACACGATATCCGCTGGAGCTTTTGCAAGCTATTTAAGCCTTTTGAGAAGAAAGGAGTAGAAACTACTCTTTCATTATCTCATCAACAAGCTTTGCTTTTTCCTGCGCTTTCTTTAGGTGTTCCACCGTGACTTTTGTGTATATCTGCGTTGTTGATAGGTTTGAATGACCAAGAATTTCTTGGATAACCCTTATGTCCACTCCTTTTTCCAGCATATGAGTTGCAAAACTGTGGCGGAGCATGTGTGGAGTCACCTTCACTCCCGCTTTGCTTCCATACTTTTTTAGGAGATACCAAACTGTCTTTGGAGAAATCTTGTCCTTCTTCGCTCTTCTAACTTCAACAAAGAGGTATTCACTCCCGTCTTCCCTTGTTTTTAGGTAATCCTCAATTTCCTTTAAAAGGAAGTCTGGTATAGGTACAATTCTATCTTTAGCCCCCTTGCCACCTCTTACGATTAAAATCCCTCGTTTGAAGTCCACATCCTCTATTTTAAGATTGCACACTTCGCTTACCCGTAATCCAGTTCCATAAAGCAGCAGAATTATAAGCCTATCCCTCTTTCTTGTGGGTGGAACGGCCTTTATGAGCTTCTTCACGTCTTCTCTTGTTAGGCTCTTTGGCAAGCTCCGGGGTACTTTTGGGGATTTCAATCGCTCCGCTTCTTCTTCCAACCCCTCAAACCTAAAGTACGCCTTTAGTGCTTGAACCACAAGGTTGAGGCTTTTGTTTGAGTACCCGTTTTGTTTAAGTTTTGCCAAGAACCGGAGTGCAGAGCGGTAGCTCGGAGTTCTAGTCTCTTTTAAGAAGCGGTCTACATAGTAGGTGTACATTCTGATGGTCTGGGGACTTTTTCCCTCGAGTTCAAGATACGTTTTGAATTCTTCTATAACGTCCATACAAACCACAAAAATAAATTTTAAAGGTTCAGAAGTTCTCGAATTCAGCTATGGGTTCCTCTAATTTTTCTGTAGTTTCTTCCTTTTCTTCAGCTTTCTCCTCTTTGCTTTCTGCTATGCTAAGGCTTAAGTGGACTATTCTAAGTAGCTCGATTACTAGGTCTTCATCATCTGAATATATGTACCCCTGCCCGACAATGATTTTTCCGCCAAGGTTGAGTTTCTCAACTGCCTCTGCTATGTATTTCTCCTCTGGAGGCTCTGTCTCTCCAAAGAGCTCTTTCCATATCTCACTTATCTTAAAAACATTGGCTCTTTTCTTTAAGGATTCTTTCAGTTTGTTGTTCTCCTCAACCAGTTTGCTGTATTCCTCAAGGAGCTCTCCATACTTGCCCTCAAGTTCTTGGTAGTCATTTTTGAGCTTCTCGTTTTCCTGCATAAGCATCTCATATTTTCCTTTTAGGTCAAGAAGCTGATTTCTCAGTGCCATATATTCCGGTAAAATCTGGAGACTCTTTAGGCCTGCTCTTACGAGTGTGTTTTTGATTTCCTTTCTCACAAGTTCTACGTCTATGTGCTCCAAATCATGTCCCAGAGGTATTTTCATTCTCTCTACATGCCCAACTAGTTCGCTGAGCTCTCTAAACATTCTCTCTGCCAGTTCTCGTCCAACTCTATCTGCATCGGTAGCTATTATTAGTAAATCCGCCCCCGCTGCAGCACTTTTAGCTATTTCCAGATTCGTTGTTGGAATTATTGCAGAGATTGTTATGTTGTACTCACTACCAAGAGCCAAGCCTTGAAGGGCCTTGCTTACAACTTCTACATCACTTGCTCCTTCCACCAAAATTCTAACATCAACAATAGTCATTCCCAACACCTCCGCGGGGTGTTACCCCCGAGCTTTTATAGGGTAAGCGTTATAAAAGCCTTTGGGCTACACCTCAACTACAAGATCCTCGTTTTCTAGAATTACTTCCCCGTTAGGGAGGAGGCTTATCGATATTCCTCTAATCTCTACTCCCTTTTTCTTTGCTTCTTTTAACAACTCGGCAATTTTTGGGTCGCCTTTGATGTAGGGTTTGAACCTTCTAACTCCCGGCAAAGCGCCTATAAAGATTATCATTGCCCTTTTGCCGTTTTCCCTCAAGCGTATCAGCTCTTTTATATGCTTCTGCCCCCTCACACTCGGACAATCTGGGTACATTGCGTAATCTCCCTCTCTCAAAACGGCACTTTTCATTTCCACCCAGATCTCTTCCCCGTTGCACTCCAAGAGGTAGTCAAGTCGAGAGTTGCCGATTCTAACTTCCCTCCTTTTGATCCTACATCCTTTAAGCCACCTGATCAGTCCCAGCTCAACAGCCCTTTCAAAGGCTCTTGCCTGAGTTCTTGTGTCTATAATTGCTCCTCTCCCATTTTTTTCGAGAAATCCAATCAGAACAAACTCTGTTTTCCCTCCTTGTTTGGGAATGCAAAATGCTTTCTTTCCTTTAATCATGAACTCTTCTAATCTGCCGGTATTCGTTATCAACGCCTTTTTGAGTTCTCCATTAACCTCTACCAATCCTACAAATCTGTTCAGTCTCCTTATAAACGTGCACTCGATTATCGGAAGTTTTAGCAACACGCCGCTCCCCAGTTGATTATTGACCTAAAACCTTAAATATTACCCGTCCTACATTAAGATGAATATCTAAACGAGGTGGTAGTGATGGTGGACTATGAACTGTTAAAGAAGATAGTCGAAGCTCCTGGAGTTACCGGCTATGAGTTCATGGGAGTTAGAGACGTTGTTATTGAAGCGCTAAAGGATTACGTTGATGAGATCAAAGTCGACAAGCTCGGAAATGTTATCGCCCATAAGAAGGGCGATGGTCCAAAGGTTATGATTGCTGGACATATGGATCAAATTGGTCTTATGGTAACGCACATTGAGAAGAACGGGTTTTTGAGAGTTGCTCCAGTAGGAGGAATTGATCCGAGAACTTTGATTGCCCAACGCTTCAAAGTCTGGATTGACAAGGGCAAGTTCATCTATGGGGTTGGTGGGAGTGTTCCTCCACACATTCAAAAGCCTGAGGATAGGAAAAAAGCCCCCGATTGGGACCAAATTTTCATTGACATAGGAGCTGAGTCAAAGGAAGAAGCCGAAGAGATGGGTGTTAAAATCGGAACCGTGATTACATGGGATGGAAGACTCGAGAGGCTCGGCAAGCACCGCTTTGTTAGCATTGCATTTGACGACAGAATAGCTGTCTACACTCTCGTTGAGACTGCAAGGCAGCTTAAAGAGTCAAACGCCGACATATACTTTGTGGCAACAGTTCAGGAAGAAGTGGGGCTTAGAGGAGCAAAGACAAGTGCCTTTGGCATCGATCCAGATTATGGATTTGCCATAGATGTTACAATAGCAGCTGACGTTCCGGGCACTCCGGAACACAAGCAAGTTACTCAGCTCGGCAAGGGAACGGCAATAAAGATAATGGATCGCTCAGTCATATGCCATCCAAAGATAGTCAGATGGATGGAAGAGCTTGCCAAGAAGTACGAGATACCCTACCAGTGGGACATCCTCCTCGGCGGAGGAACTGATGCTGGTGCAATACACCTCAACAAGGCGGGTGTTCCAACTGGGGCAATAAGCATTCCCTCAAGGTACATACACTCAAACGCTGAAGTCGTTGATGAGAGGGACGTAGATGCAAGCGTTAAGCTCATGGTAAAGATCCTTGAGCACATACACGAGCTTGAGATCTGAGTGAAAAGTTTTCAGAATTTCTTTGGCATCTTTATTTTTTGTGTTTTAACAATAATAAAAGAAAAAGAGCGCAGCCGGAGACTAACTTTTTTCTAACTCATTTATGGCTTTTTCTAAGAGTTTTATGGCTTTTGATAGGTTAACGTATGCTAGTCTAAATGGTCTCAACTGTTTGGGACTGAATTTCTGTAAGGGGTGTCCAATTTTCATGCCCTCTTCATAGTACTTGTCTGCAGTCTCAATGTAATTCATTGCTTGGCTTAATGTTTCATTATCAACTCCCATATCTACAGCAGTCGCATACAGCTGGTCAAATTTAGGCCTCTGAATCTTATACATAAGCCAGAACATGACAATTGGGTTCCTTCCTTTAGCTTTTTCTCTTCCTCCATTGAGTTCGGGCTTTACAACTTTGAATGTGATTGTTGCTTCACTGTATTCTCCGCCCAAGTTCACTGCTCTCACATATACAGTATACTCGCCTTCGGGCAGGTCATAGAACGTATATTCAGTATTACCGGTCTTTATCCACGGGCCATCATTGAGTTTAACCTCATAATGATCAATGCCTAACTCATCCTCAGCCGTCCATTTTACTGTAACATTTGCGGTAGTGTTGGTATAGAATTCTGCCCCATCCTCTGGGGAGAGTATTGTCAGTACGGGCTTGCTTACCCCACCAAGAGCGTAGACGCTGAAGTGATTAACAACCGCCCACACGTAGTTCTCCACAGTATTAACGCCAGCATCGTACACGAACGGCCCGTTGGGAATCGTTTTGTTCACGTAATCGGCAACTCTAATCCAGGCGCTTCCATTCCAGTAGTAGAGGCTCAGCGTGCTCTCGTCAATAGTGCCAAGTTCGGCCTCATCGTACTTTATCTTTAGAGTGTATTTCTCCACTACATCTTCAGCGGTCGTGTTCTCGTTTGCTGTGGTTACGTCAACTACCACATATTTTATCGGAGCTACGGCTTGTGTCTCGTTATCAGTCGTGTTGCTCACTACTGGAGCAACGGCAAGGCTACTAGCGTTCTCCTGTATGATTTCTTCTTCGTTTGTCGTTACTGTAGCGTTAATGATGATCTGCGTCTCATTCGAAACTGCAGTCTCGTTAACGTCAATACCAAGTTCTAAATCCTCTTCCTGGACAGTCACGTTGCTTGTAGTTTCATTCACTGTAACGGTTTCAACGATGGTCTTCTTTCCGTAGAATTCCATTGAAACTTCGTTAACATTGCCCCACTTGTCCACTGCCCTAACAGTTGCAGTGTAAGTGCCAGTGTCGAGAACTGTGTACTCGTAGGAGTAAACGCCCAATGATGGGTCAAAGGTTTCCGTGATTGTAGTTCCGTTAGGTTGGTCTATTATAAGGCTGACTTCTGTTACCTCGCTCTCATCAGCGACTGCCCAGGAGATTGTTGTTGTATTGCCCACCTCCACCGTAGTTGGGTTAATTTCGAAGTTAAGCACTGTTGGTGGGTTGTAATCTCCAAGGCCAATCATCTGCTTAATTTCATCTATTGTGAAGGGATAAGTTGGATCTCTAAAGGCTCTAAGCTCGATAACTATGGAGTCAGGATCATAATAGTCTAAATAAAATGGACCATTGCTTATTACCGCATGTCCCTTGCTGTTGATCCAGTCAATTATCTTGGTGTAGCCCTCGCTTGGGTCGCTTACATCATCGGCAATTGCGGATGGAACGGCATTCTTAGCCTTCAAGGCCTCAAGAACCTTCTTCAAGTCGGCAACGTGGTCCTTCACGAGAAGGTCGAGTTGTGCGACACCTTCTGCTTCTTCGCTGAAGGAGTATTTCTGTGATGCGCCGTATTCGTCTCCCTTGGCAACGAGTTCGCTTTCTGCATAGAGGAGTTGCCATGGTTGTGAAGCCCAGAAGACGTTCATGTTAGCTGTAACGTCATCAGCAACTGGGTGTGTTAGGTCAGTATAAACAACGTAGGTGTCCTCGTCAACCCACTCAATACCCTTGATCTTTGCAAGGCTCTCTGCGGCAGATGCAAGCTTGTCATCGTAGTATGGATCATTATCACCATCCTTGGTTGACCACTCCCAGGTGAAGGCAGCGGCATACTTAACGTCGGCCATTGTCATTGGATGACCATCATGCCAGTTGCTGAGTTTGCAGTTGTAAATTATTCTCGCCTTGACGGGCTCTCCAGCATGAGCGGCAACCCACTGGTCAATAGTTGAGTTGTAAATAACAGCATCACTTGGCACTGTAATATTGCCCCTTTCGACAGTGTAATCACACCTAACCGGAATATATGTTCCAGTTGTCAAATCAGTATACATGGGGGAGTCGTAAATTACTCTCCAAACTACTGCACTGTAAACGTCGCTAATACCACCGATTGGATTAAAAGCATCCATAAAGAGTGTATTCTGGGAAGAATATTCAGCAACTCTTAGTACTTTGTCTGGGGTTTCTGCTGTGATTAGGCTCCATCTTGTCCACAATCCTGAGGAAACATCTGCAGCAATGTTAAGGACTCTCTCTTTGTTAGTTGCAAAGAATTCTTGAACTTCTGTAAGGAATACTTTTTGTGAGTCCCTTACACCTAAAGCCATTGAAATCTTCTGGAGGTCCCAGTACTGGTCAACGTTACCTTCCTCCATCTCGTAAGTCTTGCCGTTAAACTCAATGCTACCAAAGACAAGAATCTTGGTAATCTCCTCTACAGTCATGTTGTACAGTTCACTCAGCTTTTCTGTTGTATTGTAGTACTTCAATTGTAGTGAGGCTATTGCAGATTCTGGACCGCCGAGCTCGTCAACAAGTTCTTTTACTGTTATTAATTCTTCCTCTGGAACTTCCCATCCAACTGCTGATGGAAGCCATCCGTACCAGCTGGCATACCACCATGCTGTATAATCATCTGGCCACTTGACGTTTACTGTTGAAACC
>NZ_JAMXLV010000012.1 GCF_024054535.1 Thermococcus alcaliphilus
TTTTGTTTCGGCGAAAAGGTTTTAAGGCTGAAACCATCCAGTGAATAATGGTTTCAGCTTGCATGTTTCCCCCCTTTCTTTTTCTGTGGTAGTGTCTGGGATTTAAACCTGACGCCTCACTGCTTATCCTGACAGTATCGTCTTCACTTCCCAAAACTTTATAATACTATCGAGCTCTCATCATCATGACGGCAATATGTACGCCGAAAATTATAAAAGATTCGAACAACTTATAGACAAATTGCGAGAGTTTGAGGGTGTTATCCTCGTAGAGGGAATGCGAGACGAGGTGGCCTTACGAAAATTGGGGGTCGAAACGGAGATAATTAGACTTTCCCGCTTACCACTGGCGGAGATTGCTCTAATAGCCTCTCACTATCATGATGTCATGATATTGACAGATTTCGACAGAAAGGGTGAAGAGCTCGCAAAAAAACTAACCCGATATTTGGAAGGGTATAAGTGCAAAGTAGATACAGAAACACGAAGAGAGCTCAAAAAAATAGCAAAAAAAGACATTAAGGGCATTGAAGACTTGTACTCCCTTTACACCCGTGTTAGGAATCTCCGTTTCTGACCCCCAAAAGGAGGGGTATGGATTGAAGAGAAAAAAGACTACAATCCAGCAGATTTTGCTTGAAAAGCAAAGAATGTTAAAAAAGAAAGGAATAGAAGGTGATAGCATGGCTGCAAAGGATGATTTTGGAACAACAAAATATGTAATCCACGCAGAATTTGAAGCAAATGGAATTGTTGAAAGGCCTGATGTTGTAGGTGCTATTTTTGGGCAGACTGAAGGTTTACTTGGAGATGACCTGGACTTAAGGGAGCTTCAAAAAACTGGAAGGATAGGAAGGATCAAGGTTGACGTTCACACAAGAGCTGGAAAAAGTTATGGAACAATAACAATACCCTCTAGCTTGGATAGGGTAGAAACGGCAATACTAGCAGCTGCCCTAGAAACAATAGACAGGATAGGACCTTCTGAGGCCAGAATTAGGGTAATAAGAATCGAGGACGTCAGGGCAACGAAGAGAAAATACATCATAGAGAGAGCTAAAGAGATACTTGAGACCCTTATGGAGGAAGAAATTCCAGAAACACAAGAGATTACTGAAGAAGTTAAAAAGGAAGTCAGGGCTAAGGAGCTTATTGAATATGGTCCAGAAAAACTCCCGGCTGGCCCACATGTGCCGTTTTCAGATTCGATAATCGTTGTTGAAGGAAGGGCGGATGTGCTTAACCTTCTAAAACATGGAATCAAAAACGCCATAGCCGTTGAAGGAACTTCAGTGCCGGAGACGATAATAAAACTCAGCAAAGAGAGAATCGTAACCGCATTTACCGATGGAGATAGGGGAGGAGAGCTCATACTTAAAGAACTCCTTCAAGTTGCAGACATTGATTATGTTGCCAGAGCTCCAGAAGGAAAAGAAGTCGAGGAGCTGACAAAGAAAGAGATAATTAAGTCCCTAAGGAGCAAAGTTCCAGCAGAGCAGGTTATAAACGAGCTCTTTGCTAAAGGAAAGAGTTTCTACGAACTTGTTAAGGAGAGAGAACACCAAAAGGCTAGCCAGCCCCAACATGTAGAGCCAAAAATAGAAAAAGCCGTTGAACCTCAAAAAGAAACCATAAGAGAGACAAAAGTCGAAGTGAAACCTCCAGCAAGAGAAGAAAAGTTTGTAAAGCCAATACAGCCGCCTAAGGCTCCTGAGCTTGATGAATTTAAAGAGTGGATTGAAAAAGTGAAAAAAGATTCCACAGCAATTCTCCTAGATGAAAACAAGAACGTAATCGCAGAGATACCAGTGAGGGATCTACTTACCTCTCTAAACGACAAAGAAAATGTACACACAATAATATTTAACGGAATCATAACTCAGAGGCTAATAGACATAGTGAGTGAAAAGGGAATCAAGTACCTAATCGGAGCAAGAAAGAGCAATGTGGTTAGAAGGCCTATTGATCTTAAAATAATAACCTTTGCAGAGTGAAAGTTTCTTTTCTTTTTTAATATTGTACAATCTCTGCTTAAAACTTCTGACGAAGGTTAAAAAATAAAAAGAGTCACTTTTTGGCTCTCTGGAGCCTTGCTTCTTCAAAAGCCTTTGTCCATTTGAGCTTTCTTGGGTTCCTACCCATAAAGAAGTATCTTTCGCATTTTCTTGAGCAGAAGAAATAGACTCTCCCATCGTTTCTGACGTACATCTTCCCTGTTCCTGGCTCGAACTCTTTTCCGCAATATGAGCAGACATTCCATCTTGCCATTTACATCACCTTCTTGCTTTGATCTCTCTTGCTTCTCTTTCTGTCTCTCTGAGGATAACTATGTCACCGATTCTGACTGGTCCCTTAACGTTTCTTCTAATTACCCTACCCTTATCCATTCCTTCAAGAACGCGAACCTTTACTTGAGTAACCTCACCGGTAACTCCAGTCCTTCCTACAATTTCGATGACCTCTGCAGGGTATCCCTCATCTGACATCTCTCACACCTCTAATTCAATTATAATCATGAAAGCTCGCCTAGTTATGAGAGTGAGGAAAAGGGAGCTCACTTGGCGAGCTCCCTTACTTTCATCGCAATTTCCTCAACGAGTTCACGAGCCTTACCCGGCTCGATTATAGCAACACTTGCAGCTGGAACTTCAATACCAGCGGCAGCACCAAGTTCTTTTTTGCTTGGAACATAGATATAGGGAATCTCCTTCTCCTCACAGAGGGGTGGCAAGTGAGCAACGATCTCCTCCGGGTCAACATCTTCAGCGATTATTACAAGCTTTGCCTGGCCCCTCTCAACGGCTTTTGTTGTCTCGTTTGTACCCTTCCTAATTCTTCCAGTATCTCTTGCAATCTCAACAGCCTCAAGGGCTTTCTCAGCAAGCTCCTTTGGAACCTCAAACTTCACGTAACTTGGCTTTGCCATTTCACATCCCTCCAAACTTCATCGTTCATCGAGTCATCAAGTTAGGGAAGGATGCTTGCTTTTTAAATCTTTCCTTCCAAACTAGCAAAAATAAGAAAAGTAGCAAAAATCACCCCTCGTATATTATGTATTCTTTGTCTGCTATAAACACCGGTTCGACTCTTATTCCCCTTATTTCCACCTTATTTCCATATTCATTCTTGAGCTTCTCTATATAAGGCTGGATAACTTCTGGAAAGCTTGCTTGACCTTTGAAGTAAAGTTCCCTGTTTGATGTGCTTAAGCCACTGGCAATTTTTTCATAATGGATTATATCCATGTGAGGCTCAAATGCGGCTTTTGGATCATCCCTGTTTTCTCCCTCGGTTCTGATAAGATATATAACTGTAGCCCTAAGGTAAAGCTCTAAGTTGGAGTAGTCTTTTCTGAACCCAGCCCTTAACTCAAGTTCTCCACTTTGGCCATCGTTTAAAACTCTTATTGGGCTGACAAGCCTGCCATTTAATTTTGGAGCTTCTGTAAGGGCCCCAACGGGGCCTTTCTGCACAAGGACAAGCTGATACTTTGTAGCGTTTGGGACTTTGAGACTAACTTCTACCGGCGTCTCGTTTAAATGATCGATGTTAACGTTTTGCGCTATAATCTGCTCACTTATGAGCTTATCTCCATTGTAAGCCCTGAGCTTTATGGTGGCATCTTTAACGTCTCTTCCGAACGCTGATATGTAGAGCTTAGCCTTGTATTCCCCAGGAATAAGCTTTGACACTGGCATCCATGTATCATTCTTGTAAACTTCAATTCTATATACTCCAAATGGAACGAATTCATAAGTTGCCAGATCTCCAGTATTCTTTACAAGCCTAAAGTTTGAGAGCAACTTTTGTGCAAAATCTGCTTCAGAGCTGATAGGTATACCAAATGCAAGCTTTAGGAAGTTGCTTGCTGCAACTTTGTAGTAAACTGCCACTGCATAGTTGGGGAAGACATAAGCTGCATATGGAAAGTCTCCCTTTCCGTTTATGACTTCCCCAGTTTGCATGATTATTGTCTGCACTGGCTCCCCTTGTTGGTTACCCGCTACGATTATCGCCTTTTTCTGTCCTCCTTGTTCCACTATCTGAAGCTGAATGCCATATGGACTGTAAAAAGCATTATCACCTATTTTTTGAGTAAATGGAAGTATCATACCCCGATGATCTCTTTCGTCTCTTGTTATTGCCCCTCCAAGATAGCTTATGGCGTTAAATTTGGCCCAATCTTGAATCCAAGCAATGAAATAGTTAAGCTGCCAGCTCTCGAAGTCAACTTCACTTTTGCTGCCATCATTTGCCAAAAAGCGGGCAATTATATAGTCCCTGTCCCTTGCGTGACCACCGTCCGCACTTGCCCTCCTGTTTCCAAGGAGAGAGCTTTCAATCCAGTAACCGTAGTCCCACCAAGAAGTTGCCGTATCGTATTCGTTTGTGTTTTCTCTAAGCCATTTAAGGGTTTCTTCCCAGCTCGGGCTTACAGCTTCACCGCTAACCTTTGCCGAGTTGTAAGTTGTGTTTGCTCCCACTATTGGAATCGGAATAAAGAGGAGGACCAACAAGAAAGCATAGAGAGCTTTTGTTGAAACCTTTTCCTGCATATTCTCCACTATTTTAAAGAGCTCCCCCACGAGAATTCCAAAGGTTAGCAAAACTGCGCCTGAAGCAAGGAATAAAAACCTCACCGCTGTCCACATTAGGTATACTGAAAGTCCGTAAAACACCAAGAGGAACAAATTCTTTGCATCGACTTTGTTTTGGTTTAAGGCTTTCAAAAATCTAAACGCAACTATTGCAATTCCGACAAGTGAGAGGAGAAAGATTATCCCATCGGTTCCCTTGACCGAGTAATACCTCTGTATATCGTTCCATTCCGTCTTTGCAAGCTCTTGAACAGTTTCATAAACTTGAGTGGATTGGTATGCTCCACTCATAAGGGAAAAGAGCTTGGGGCCAACGTAAAGATAAGCTCCAGCAAAGCCTAGGAGTACTATCACTGCAACAACTCCAAACCTATGTGTTTTGTCGGAGTAATTTAGGTATCTGCCACCGTAGAGCATTATCGTCGTAAGTAGTGCCAGTCCAAGGAAAACTTCAAAGGCGAACTTTATGTGCCCTCCAACTCTTACAATTCCACTTGGAGTCAATGCGTAGCCAATGAACAATACTGCAACATAAACTGGGTAAAATTCCATGGCAAACTTCTTGACGTCTTCAACTTTTCCAAAAATAAATGATACAATCACGTACAAGCTTGCAAAGCCCAAGAGAACCATAAGACCAAATGGGGAGCCGTTCCATACTGAGAGCATCAAAACTCCAAAGAGCACAAATAGAGCGCCAAAAAGGGATTTTCTCTTGACCTCTGTGGCTTCAAGGTAGTAGAACATGAACAGAACTGCGTAGATGAAGAACATCAAAAACGGTCCATCTCCTCTGGCGTTTCCCGAGAAGGTTCTTGTCCAGTGGGCAACTGAAAACATCATCACCAAAGCTGCCCAAAGTCCTGCCCATTCTGAATGGAGTTTTCTCCCTAGGAGGTAAACTCCAACTATGCTGAAAAATCCAACAAGCGGAGGCCACATCTTGAAGACCTTTATCACTTCAAACCCAAATGCAGAGAGGAGCTTGTAGAGCAAAGCTGGAATTATGTACAAACCAAGGGGTTCCCCAATGAGAGAACCAAAGGGTGCGTCAGCCAAGGGGTAATACTTAGGAATCCACTCCTTTATCGCGAGCTTGTATATTTCAAAATGATAAAAGGTATCTGGATCTATGAAGTATTTTGTTTGCCCAGTTGCTGCTCTAATCTTGTAACCAATAAAAGCAACGATAACAACCACTATAGGGAAAAGGTAAAGCCTGATTTTTGAAAAATCTAAAGAGGAAGGCTTCTCACTCTTAGTTTTTGGTTTTTCCTTAACTTTTGTTTCAACCATTTATACCACCTCACTCTACGGTTACAGATTTTGCCAGATTTCTCGGCTTGTCGGGATCGTTACCCCTCAACACAGCCAGATGATAAGCAAGCAATTGAAGTGGTACTATATACACAATAGGACTTAAAAGCTCATCTATTTTTGGCATCTTCAAAAAGACTTCGCTAACTTTTTCCAGCTCTTCATTGTCTCCCAAGCTAATTACAAGCCCTTTTCTTGCGTTGACCTCCTGTATATTGGAGACCATCTTATCAAATGTCTTTCCGCTTGGGGCAATGGCAACAACTGGAACACCTTCTTCAATCAGAGCTAGGGGACCATGCTTAAGTTCTCCAGCAGAAAGACCCTCCGCATGGATATAGCTGATTTCCTTAAGCTTTAGAGCACCCTCAAGAGCTGTTGCAACGCTTATCCCCCGTCCTATGTAGAAGAAATCTCTTCTGTCTACCAGCTCATCAGCAAGGGATTTTATCTTGTTCTCATATCCAAGCACAGCCTCAATGTACCTCGGAAGTTCCAAAAGCTCAGCTTCTAGTTTCTTAAGATAATCCTCATCAACTCTGTTGAGTATCTTGGCTAGTGCTATTGCAAGCATTGTCAAAACGGTAAGCTGGGTTGTGTACGTCTTTGTTGCCGCTACCCCTATTTCTGGGCCTGCATGGGTGTATATTACAAGGTCGCTCAGCCTGGTAGCCATGCTCCCAACAACGTTAACAATGCTTAGAACTTTTGCGCCCTTCTTTTTAGCCAATCTTATTGCCGCCAGAGTGTCGGCAGTTTCCCCACTCTGAGTAATGGCGATTACAAGGGAATTCTCGTCAACTATGTCTTCAAACTCATACCTAAACTCACTAGCCTCCTCAACAAGGACAGGTTTGTTTGCCAGTCTTTGGAAGAGGTATTTCGCGGCAATTCCTGCATGATAAGAGGTCCCCATACCCACAACAAATATCTTCTCGTATTTGGCTATCTCCTTAGCAACTTGATCTATTGTTTCCAAGTTGCCGTAAATTGCTTCCTTTACAGCCTTTGGCTGTTCATGGATTTCCTTAAGCATGAAGTGGGGATAACCCTGCTTTTCAGCCATTTCAAGAGTCCAATTAATTTCGTGGATTTCTTTTTTCTTTTCTTTTCCTGTCCCAAGGTCTTTCACTGTGAATGCATCTTTGCTAACCACTGCATACTCTCCATCATCCAGGAACACAACTTTATTCGTGTAAGGTAAAAACGCAGGAATATCGGAGGCAGCAAACATCTCCCCGTTTCCGATTCCAAGGACGAGCGGACTTTCATTTCTCACAAAATATAGGCGTTCCTTATCTTCAGCATACATTATTCCAAGTGCAAATGAACCTCTAAGCTTTAACAACGCCTTGCGGAGGGCATCTTCAAAGGTAGATGAATCCTTTAAAGCTTCTTCAATTAGATGCGCTATCACTTCTGTATCAGTGTCGCTCTTGAACGTGTGCCCTTTTTTCTCAAGCTCGCTTCTAAGTTCAAGGTAGTTTTCAATTATTCCATTGTGAACAACCGCTATTTTTCCAGTACAATCGGTATGAGGATGGGCGTTGATATCGTTAGGAATCCCATGCGTTGCCCATCTCGTGTGCCCAATTCCCCTGTTGCCAGGCATTTCGTGAAGTTTAAGCTTTTCTTTAAGCTCATCTATTTTCCCGGCTCCTTTTTTTATAAAAAGCTCTCCCTGTTCAGTTACAATTCCAGCTGAGTCATATCCCCTGTATTCCAGTCTTTTAAGCCCTTCCACTAAAATTTCAGCAGCTTCCCTATCTCCAATATACCCGATTATACCGCACATTGTGCTGCCTCCGCTCTTTGTACTGTAAATCGTAATGGTTCAAACTAATTAAAAGGATTTCCATAAAACTGTTACCGCAACCGTTGTGTTCTTTACTCCGTTTCGGTGTTTCTTTTGAGATATTGTTCAAAACACTTTCTTTTGGTTTTTAAGCCCTGCAGTTATGACTAAGTATCAGAAGAAGCAGAATAGCACAAGAAAGGTTTCCAAAAAACCTATATATTCCAAACAACCTTAGTATCTTGGGTGGGTCAATGGAGAAAAAGCTGGATGAATTCATAAACGGTTCCATTAAAATAAGAAGCGAAAATAAAGCCAAAACCTCCAAGAAGAAGAGACTTAAATCAACCAAACTGGACAGGTTTCTACCTGATGAGCACATAAACTATTTTAAAGCCCTTCGCATCGGCTCAAAAAGGATACAGAGAGCAAAAATAGTCGAAATTCAGGAAGATTAATCGAGGGGCTCAGCTATTATTGCTTTGTCTTTGAATTTGAATAGGTAAGCCCTCTTCTCTCCTTTCAGACCTTGTTCAACTCTCCTTCTGAACTGCCAGTATTCTTTGTCAGGAATTGAAATCTTTAGGGTAACCCTGCCATATCCTTCCCTCTTTAAAAAGTCGTTTATTCTCACTGGATGGAAGTCGAGAACCTTTCTTACGATGTAGCGTCTCTTGAAGTATTCGCTGTTAACTTCTTCATCGCTTGTTGCGACTGCCCTGCGTTTTTCCCGAATGAGCATCCATAAGTTGCCCTTTACGGCATGGAAGAGCTCGTTTATTAGGTCAGCATAGTCAATGCTCTGCGGGATTTCATACAAATAATCTTTCACTTCTCCACTCCACTCGACGATGTTTTCAAGATTGGGGTTGCTTTCAAGTCTAACCCCCTTAGGAAGCATAACTGCAGAACGCTCTGCCTTAGCTAAGGGCTCAAAATAGAAAGTCAGCCTGTTGAGTGCTCCATATAAATCAATGTACTCAAATTCACCTCTCCACGGGACTTTTTCTCTCCTTATCTGAGGTGGGAGATCAAAGATAAAAGCATCGGTCTTGTGGTTATAAGCCTCATAAACTTCAAGAGGACTCGGGAGGAGATCCTCAAGTCTCCTTTCAGGCATCTCCGGAGGTCTTGCGGGATCGGAGAATACTACATCAGCATCTATCTGATCAACAACTTCCTTACTTAAGCTGTCCCCATGAATGAAGGTTATTTTATCTTTAACACCATATTTCTCGGCATTTTTCATTGCGTAGAAGAGCTTTTTCTCATCGATGTCTATAGCATAGGCTTTTTCTGCATATTTTGCGAAGAATATCAGCTGGATTCCAACTCCACAGCTCACATCTGCTATGCTTTTTGGTTTGACTCTCTTTGCCCTATATTCAGCCACAACCTCGTGAGTGGCATACCTAAGGCCTTCCAAGTCCATCCACAGATCAGTTCTTGAGAACTTATCCTTTGCCCTTATCCTTGCCCTCGCTATCTCGATTATCTCGTCAGCTTTTTCTCTAGGAAGTCTCGCCCGTATTTTTCTCTCGTCTAGACCTCGCTTTATCATCTCAACAGTTTGCTCAATAAGCGCTTCCATCTCTTCCATTCTCTCACCGTTGTTCCATTTTCATTCAATTTTTAAAGGTTTATGGGAAATAATTTAAAGATGGCGGGTGAAACTTAGTGGGGGAGAGTATGAACCTTAGAAAGAAGCTTTATTTTGTAGCAGTGGCTGCAATAATAGTTGGAACCTTCTGGTACTCATATGAGAAAGCTTCCAGTTCAGAGCTCTATGACTACATTGGAGATGAGGTATGGTACATCCCAGCAGCTAGGAACGTTCTCCACAAGCTTGGAGCTGAACTTCATTACGTAAACGATACAACAAATTCAGAAGGGGTGAATATAATTGCAAGTGGAGAAATTATTAAGGGGCATGTAAAAGTCTCTGCTTTTGGATTTGAATTCACGAGACCTTATACGAGAAACGTAAACCTTCAAACGCCAGCAATTCTCTCAAAGTTGGGAATAAGAGTAGAATTCATACCCTTAAACAAAACCCCATCTTCTGATTTTGGTGAGATCAAATTTAAAATTGAAACAATAGCGAGAAAATACAACTACACTTATTACAAGCCTTATTCTAATTTTGACGGTATTTACTATGAAATCCCCCGCGAAAACCTCAAAGCCTTCATAGAAGAAGTCAAAAGTATAGAAGGAGTTGAAATCGTAAAGGGGTTCCGCTATCCTGATAAGGAGAACATCCAAAACTACCTGAACACGGAGCATCCATTTTTGGGGAAGGATATAATAATGCTTGGAATGCTGATAGAGGACAAGCCTATCTTCTGGCGTTTGCCAGGGCTGATAGAACACGCTATAATAAACATTCTCGTCTTCTTAGCTGCATATAAAATCTCAAAGAGTTATCTTGCAGCTTTCATAGCGTTGATATTTTCTGCCTTTGATCCCCTCCTATACGCAACGTCCCTTGCTGCAATGCTTGATATACACGTGGCGTTCTTCACTGCGGTTTTCATGTACTTCCTGATCTCTGAGAAATACAATTCAAGCGGTCTTTCCATAGGTCTCGCTGCAGCCACAAAACTAAACGGTGCCTTTCCTTACCCAGTTTTGCTCATGAAAAGCTTAAGGGATAAAATTAGAATTAGGGAGATTCTGCTCTCGGCACTTATTTTACCTGCCCTCGGATTTTTACTACCACAGATTACGATAATAAAGGCAATAGGATTCTTCCCATGGCTTTCTGAGTTCATTGGAAGCTTTGGATGGCATCTCAGTTACAAAGGAGATCACCCGGCGAATTCACCTTTCTGGGAGTGGTTCCTAAGCCTTAAGCCATTTCCCTTTCACTACAACCCAGATATCTTCGCGGCAACAGACCCAATTTTGATGCTCTCTATGGTAGTGTTTATATTCGCAATTCCCTATGCTGCGACAAGAAGAAGAAAGCTTTTGGTGCCTTTTGGGATATTCTGGAGCACAATAGCTTTTTATGCTCTCCAGTGGATTTTAGGTGGAAAAACCCAGTTCAGCTTTTATGCCACTCCGTTAGTTCCTCCGGGAGCGGTGACACTTGGGGTAATGGCATACGACATAATAAAGTGGGAGTACTTCGAAAGGTCTATCAGAATGTACTGGGAGTGGATGAGAAGCATCTCAACATGGATAAAGGAAACCTTCGAAAGGATTAAGGCTTTTTTAAGAAGTCCAAGATAGTGGGCTGAGTCTTTTTAGCTTTTAGTTTTTCTTCTATCTTTCTAAGGGTCTTCCAGCTTTTCCTCACTATTGGGGGGAATTCCCCATGAGCCTTGTAATACTCCTCCAGAAACCTCCTTGTAATTGGATCACTTGGATATCCTGAGCCTATCTCCCCATAAACCTCCTTGAGCTTCTCTATTGCCCTGTCACGAGTAACTTTAGCTAGTATTGATGCAGCAGCCACTGGAATGTACTTTGAATCTGCCTTATGTTCGGCGATTATCTTTGGAGAGAAGGAAAGCCTTTCGCCTATAATGTCACCAAAGCGCTTTTCCTTGACATCAGCCGCATCTATGTAGAGCACATCCGGCTTAACTTTAAGGGAGTTCAACGCTTTGGCAAACTTTTCAATTTCAAGCTCGTTCATTGTACCATCTCTGCTGTCTATCTCCTCTGGGGAAAGCTGAATGATAACGTGGTCATCAACTATCCGCACAATCTCCTCAAATAGCTCTTCTCTTCTTTTTGGTGTTAGCTTTTTTGAATCTTTGACTCCCAAAGCTTCAAGCTCCTGCATACGGGATTCATCGACAACAACCGCTGCAATTACAAGAGGGCCTATAACTGGTCCCCTGCCGGCTTCATCTATTCCTCCCAGCTTCATATCCCTACCTCCTCAAGACTAAGAACCCATAGACAAGCCCTAGCATTATCGTAGCTATTCCGCTTGGAGGGATGTCTGTTAAGTAAGCTAGCACTATCGAGAGTATCTGCACTAAGAGAGTTAAACCTAAGCTTATTCCAAGAATCTTTCTCAAGTCATTGCTGAGCATCATGGCTATTGTACCTGGCAAAACCGCCACAACTTGGAGGGTTATCAATCCAACGGTTCTAACTATTAACGCACCAGTAGCGCCCACGAGAACGTAGAGCAAAGTGAGATAAAACCTCGCATTACCCGAATAGGTCTCAAGTCCCTCAGCATCGAAACTGACGTATAGGAAATCACGGTAAAATGCAAGCATCACAAAGAATATCAAGGCACCTCCCAAGACCAAAAACATCAAGTCGTTGAGTGTTATCAGAAAAAGCTCCCCAGTTAAATAGGATACTATGCTTTGGGAGAGGGCAAAGTAGGGTCTGTTCGCCATAACCTTATACAGAACTCCAAAAGCCAGTACGGTAGAGCCAGCTATAAAGCTCGCTATTACTCCTATTGCAGTGTCACTGCTAAATCCTCTATTTTCGAGAAGAGCTATTAAGATAACAACAAAAATCGTGATTATTAGAGCCACCCACAGAATCAGAGAAAAGTTTGAAAATATCAGCCCCAGTATCATTCCCAAAACAGCTCCAAAGAGCAAGGAGTGGAAAGTAGCATGGGTAAGAAAAGCTAAGCCCTTCATGTTTATCAGGGGACTCAGCATACCCAGTAAAACGCTGACCATTACACCACCTAAGAGAGCCCTGAGCAAGTACTCGGGGATCAAACTTCTCCCCTCCCGTGAAGGTGAACGTCTCCTATAAAGCAGTACATTCTCTTCCCCACTCTAACCGCTTTGGACAGAGGTCCGTAGACTTTGGTTATAATTTCATCCCTAAGAACTTCTTCTGGAGCTCCAAAGGCTATAAGTCTTCTATTGATAAGCATTATCTTATCCCCTATTTCCGTTAATGGATTAGGATCATGAGTTGTTATTATCATCGTTAACCCCATCTCGCGCTTTATTTTTGCAAGGACGGAAACCACCTCAACCCTGGCACTGGGGTCTAGGGCAGACAACGGCTCGTCCAAAAGGAGAAGTTGGGGTTTCGAAACGAGTGCTCTGGCCAATAGAACCCTCTGCTTTTGTCCACCGCTAAGCTCTGCAAACCTTTTGTTTTTTATCTCTCCAAGTCCCACGAACTCCAAGGCTTCTTCAGCTTCTTTTAGGATTGACCTCGGAATATTGAAGTGAATGAGACCCTTTTTGTAGAGAGCCCCCATTGCAACTACTTCAATAGCCTTCAAAGGCACACGTTCGTTTAAAGAATGACTCTGGGGAACATATGAGATTAAATCCTTCACTTCAACAGGGGGCTTTCCAAAAACAAGAAGCTTGCCTTCATAGGATTTATGAAGCCCTGCAATCGTTCTAAGAAGACTTGTTTTTCCTGCACCATTTGGACCCAGCAAAAGAAGAGTCTCTCCACTATCCAGCTTAAAAGTGATATCTTCAACTGCTTTATAGTTGTCGTAGTAAATTGTTAGGTTTTCAGCTAGTATCAATTTCTCACCCACAATTAGGGTTCCCTAAAAAATTTAAAAATGTTACTATTAAAGTCCAAAAGCCCCTTTAATTCCGTTGATTACAAGTTGAACGGCCATTGAAGCCAGTATAAGCCCCATCATTCTTGTAATAAGCCTTATGCCAACCCTACCAAGTCTCCGCTGCACTTTTTCTGCAGACATGAGCACCATGTAAACTGAAAGACTTGCCACAAAAATCGCAAGAATCACGGCTATTTTTCCCAAATAGTCGCTGTTTTTTGCCATATGTATCATCACAGTTGTTATTGAACCCGGACCAGAGATCAAAGGAATTGCCAAGGGAATTATGGCAATCTCGCTTAAACTTACAGCCTCTTCCTCCTCTTCATGGGTTATTTTTATAGTAGAGAGACTACCACTTAACATTTCCAATGCCATTCTGAAGAGCAAAATTCCTCCTGCGATTGCAAATGCATCTATTGTGGAGCCAAAAAATTTGAATATCCACTCTCCTAAGAGTGCAAAGGTTATCAAGGTTATAAAAACGGCCACTGATGTTCTCTTTGCCAGACTGATCCTTCCTTCATAAGATCTGCAGTGCTGGGCAATAGAAAGAAACACCGGGACAGCTCCAATGGGGTTCATCACTGCAAAAAGAGTTCCAAATACATAAAGAAATGTCTTAAAAAACAAGAACATTTTCACTCACCAAAAATTTTCTCCAGCATCCATTTTTCATCAAAGGGCATTAAATCGCCATATCCTTGACCAACTCCAACAAAAAGTATTGGCGCGCCAATGGCATGGGCTATGCTTAATGCGGCACCTCCCCTTGCATCTGCGTCAAGCTTTGTTAGAATAACTCCGTCAATCCTAACCGCCTCATTAAACTGCCTCGCCTGCTCTATTATCGCATTTCCAGCAAGTGCATCTCCTACAAATATAACAAGATCCGGCTTTGTAACCCTGACTATTTTTTTCATTTCATCCATGAGATTTCTGTTAAGCTCGTTTCTTCCGGCTGTATCAACTAAAACCACGTCGATTCCTCTCGCTTTTGCATGCTCTATGGCATCGTAAGCCACAGCAGCTGGATCAGATTTGTAACCGTGTTTAATGAGCTTAACCCCCACTCTCTTCGCATGTTCCTCTACCTGCTCTATTGCTCCTGCCCTAAAGGTATCGCTAGCGGCTATAACAACGCTTAAGCCATTTTTCTTAAGCCAGTTGGCAAGCTTAGCTATTGTAGTGGTTTTTCCACTTCCGTTAAAGCCAACAAAAACTATCACGAACGGCTTTTCTTTTTTTGATTTGATCTTCTCTAGGAGGTCTATGTGTCTTTCAGGTGTTAAAACTTCAAGAACAGCCTCTTTAACAGCTTTTTCTACAATATCCCTCTTATTTGTGCCTATTTTAACCTTTTGTCCAACAAGCTTCTGTTTTATTTTTTCCTTAAGCTCATCTACAACTTCTAAAGCCACATCCGCCTCTAAAAGCTCCAACTCAAGATCCCAGAGTGCATTCTCAACGTCTTTTTCGCTTATTTCGGTTTGAGCAACCTTGTCAACAAATGAGCTTAATTTTTCCTTGAGTTTCCCAAACATTTGCCCTCACCGGGGTTATGATCACTAAACGAATTTATAAATATGAGCCTCAGCGATAGCTGGTTACATCACATCTCAGCTCCGAAACCGTTCTTCATCGGCTATTGAGCATTACGCTTTGCCACTTAAGGACTTTTTGATAGGCAACCAAAGGAAATATAAAAGAGTATCGACAAACTAAGAGAGGGGAGGTAAATTGATCAGGGCTTTTGTAAACGGAAAAATATACGTCTCTTTTAAGCCAATAAAAATTGTAAAAGCGATTGTGGTAGCCAACGAAAAGATTATTTACGCAGGAGAGAGCGAGAAAGCCCAAAAAATTGCCAAAGAGCTTGGAGGAGAAGTAGTAGATTTAGGCGGAAAAACTGTTCTGCCGGGCTTTATTGATTCACACATGCATCTAAACTCCCTTGGACAATCTTTGAAAATGCTCAATTTAAAGGGAACAAAAAGCATAGAGGAACTAAAGACGAAGCTCAAAGGATACGCAGAAAAAACAAGCACAAGCTGGATTCTTGGCTTTGGATGGGATCAGGAAGAACTCGGAAGATACCCTACGAGAGAAGATTTAGATGAAGTTGTTAATGACAAACCGGTGCTTTTGTATAGAACCTGCTTCCATGCAGCTGTACTGAACACGAAAGCTATAGAAATTGTAGGTTTGGAAAAGGATGAAGACGCAGACCCTGAAACCGGGATAATAAAAGAAAACGCCCTAGAAAAGGTGAGAGAGGTTATCAACAAAACTTTAACGCTCGACGACTACAAACACTTTATCGAAGAAGGGGCCAAGTTCGTTCTTTCTCAGGGCGTCACGGCTGTTGGTTTTGTGAGTGTAAATGAGAAAAGCCTCAGGGCTCTCGTAGAGTTAGACAGCGAAGGAAGGCTTCCCATTAGAGTTTTTGTGTATCTGAACCCCTCCCTTCTCAAGGAGCTAAAGGGCTTGGGGCTTACTAAAAAGGTTGGAAGTAATAGGGTAAAGATCATGGGAATAAAAGTTCTTGCAGATGGGAGCCTCGGAGCTAGAACGGCATGGCTTTCCAAGCCCTATGCAGACGCTTCAACAACTGGGCATCCTAACATAAGCAAGGAAGAGCTTGAAGAAATAGTGAGAGAAGCCCATAAGCTGAATCTCCAGATGGCTGTCCATGCAATAGGTGATAAAACAACTGATATGGTCTTAGACGTTTATGAAAAATTCAAGAGTGAGAGAAACCGTATAGAACACGCATCAATTTTGAGGGAAGATCAAATAAAAAGGATGAAAGAGCTTGGGGTTGTTGCCTCGGTTCAGCCGAGGTTCGTAATAAGCGACTGGTGGGCAGTGAAGAGGGTCGGAAAAGAGAGAGCAAAGTGGATTTACCCCTTCAAGAGCATGCTTGAGCAAATTGTGATAGGCTTTGGAACTGATGCACCAATAGAGCCCGTAAATCCATGGGAAACAATCTACGCTGCAGTCACCAGAGGAAAATTTGAGAATGTTGAGACCTATCACTATACAAAAGAAGAATGCCTATCCCTAGAGGAAAGCCTCCACAGCTACACATATGGCTCAGCTTACATAATGCATGCCGAAAATGAGCTTGGAAGCCTCGAAGAGGGCAAATTCGGAGACTTCATTGTAGTGGACAGAAATCCGTTTGAAGTTGAAGAGAAAGGGTTGAAGAACATAAAGGTTCTCGAGGTCTACGTAGGAGGTTCAAAGTATTATTAGCTCCCTTTCGGCGTTTGTAAGCCTCTTTCCTTTTTTCTCCACAACCACATCGTCTTCTATTCTCACGCCTCCTAGATTGGGGATGTAAATGCCCGGCTCAATGGTAAACGTCATGCCGCGCTCAAGAATCCGATTATTTGTTTGGCTTATATAGGGCTCTTCATGCACTTCAAGCCCAAGCCCATGCCCCGTTCTGTGGATAAAGTACTCTCCATAACCTTTCTCGGATATGTACTCTCTCGCTGCTTTGTCAACTTCCTTTGCCTTTATTCCCTCGCGGACACTCTGAAAAGCTCTTTCTTGAGCTTCTTTGACAACCTCATAGATTTCTTTGAGCTTTTCATTCGGGTGGCCTATGGCTATAGTTCTCGTAATATCGGAACAGTATCCTTTATATCTTGCCCCAAAGTCAAGTATCACGAAGTCTCCGGGTCTTATTTCTCTGTTACCCGGCGTATGGTGAGGATTTGCAGCGTTTTTCCCAGAAGCTACTATAGGAGAGAAAGAGACACCGTCTGCCAGTTCTCTAATGAGAAACTCAATTTCCAGTGCAACCTGCTTTTCACTCTTCTCAATCAATTCCCTGCTTATTATTTCGTAGAAAACTTTATCTGCAATTTCAGCAGCTTTCTTCATCAGGCGTAGTTCCTTTTCGTCTTTGCGCATTCTTAGTTCTCTTGTAATACCACTCAGCGGATAGAGAGTGTAATCTTCCAAAAGCCGCTCAATGTGGATTAGAAAGCTTGCTCTCATCGTATCTTCCACCAGAATCTTACCGCTCTTCAAATTCAGAGAAGTTAACACTCTTTCAAGGATTTCATAGGGGTTCTCTTCATCACTCCAGAATACTGAATTTTCCCACTCAACCTCATTTTCATAGAGCTTGGGTGCTATTAGAACGCTTTCTCCTTCTTTATTGACTACAAGGAGAAAAAGCCTTTCTTCAGTTGCTTGAGGAGCCATTCCAGTCAGGTAATAGAGGTTGCTACTGGGAGTTATTAATGCACCGTCATAATCATATTCCCTGAGGAGTCCTAGGAATTTCTCCATTCTATTCACATATACCACCATAGAGAAACTTGCGAGCAAAATTTATAAGGTCTCTCCCAAAAGTTCCCTTGGATGCCCCGGTGGCCTAGTCTGGATAGGGCGCGAGGCTGCGGACCTCGAGGTCCGGGGTTCAAATCCCCGCCGGGGCGCCACATCTTTGTTCTTGAACAACCCGTACTTAAAAGGTAAACCAAAAATTTTTAAATAACTCTTGGTAATTAAAATACAGAACGTTTCTCACCCACTAGAACACAGCACTGTTTTGACGGGAGGTGATAGCAGTGATAGAGGATGCACTTATACTCTACCTGCTCAGCAATGCAAGGACTAAACAAGAGAGGAGAAAGAAAAGAAAGTTCTTGTCCTCTTGATCCCCTAAATTTCGAAAAGCTTAAATACCTCTTTTAGTAAATTAAAGTTAGAAAAAATTGAGGGGGTGATAAGATGACATACGTGGCAGTATTGGCAAACATCAATGGGAACTTCCCTGCCCTTGTAAAAGCCCTCGGAAGAATTGAGGAGCTTAAGGAAGAAGGTTATGACATTGAAAAATACTACATCCTCGGAAATATAGTTGGGTTGTTCCCCTATCCAAAGGAAGTTCTCGATGTTCTCGATGATCTGATGAAGGACAACCATGTAAAGATAATTCGCGGAGAATTCGACCAGATAATAGCTATGAGCGATCCACACGCTGAAGGGCCAGATTACATCGACGAACTTGCCCTTGAGCCATACATAAAAGAGGCATTAAAATACACATGGGAGAAGCTTGGCCATGAAGGAAGGGAGTTCATAAGAGATTTGCCTATATATCTAGTTGACAAAATAGGCAAGAACGACATTTTCGGAGTTTATGGAAGCCCATTAAATCCCTTCGAGGGTAAGGTTCTTCCAGAACAGCCCACCTCATATTATGAAGCCGTCATGAGACCGGTAAAAGACTACGAACTTCTATTAGTAGCATCCCCAAAACTCCCCGTTAATGCCATGACGAGGTACGGAAGGGTAGTATGCCCCGGTAGCATTGGATTCCCACCAGGAAAAGAGCATAAGGCAACTTTTGCCCTCATAAATGTTGACAATCTGCACACAAAATTCGTAGAAGTTGAATATGACAAGAAAATCATAGAGGACAAAATCAAAGCAGAAGGATTGCCAGAGGAGCTCATTAAAATCCTCTATCACGGAAAGGTTTAAAGAGCTTGAACACCCTTTTTATTTCTTTTCTGAACATTCCAACGTATACTACAAAAACCAACAGCAAGAGAGTTTTTGATAGGAATATCGTGAACTGCAGTAAAACAGCCACAACAAATTGAGCATAAGAGGTGAACGAAACCCCTAACTTCTTGTTTGCTACGATTGATGTGCCAATTAGTATCGAGAGATATCCTAAAAAGAGCCCGGAGACAGTTCCATATTCTTCAAAGGAACTTATCAAAAGCAACCAAGCAACGAGAGAAACCACAGCGCCCAAGAGTGCAATGATAGTCCCTTCTTTCACATACCTTGTTGAATTCAGTGCTACTATGCTGGGGTTATAGGCAATATACGTTTCTACAGCTATAAGAGCTAGGTAGAACTCACTGCCCAGACTAAACCCAAAGAGGAGCGACAAAATCTCCCTACCTACAAGTAGAAGGAGAAAAATCACCAAAGCCACTAAAAGGGATAGCAACTTTGTAGATTCCTCGGCAAGCCACTTTACATATTCCATCTCATCTTTTCCGTATTTATAGGAATACAGAGGCATTATCGCTGATTGAAACACCTGGGGCATGTAAGTCAACAAAAATGCCGCAGAGAGCGAGGCGGAAACCACACCGGCAACTTTGGGAGAAGCAAGCCTCTCGCTTAGAAAATACGGAGCTTGGACAAGAAAAACTCCTGAAATTGTTCCAAGGAATGCAAAGCTGGAATACCTTAGGAGAATTTTAAAAGTCTCGGAGGTAGGTTTTCCAAAGAGCTTTTCTTTAAGGAGATATAAAAACCCGAAGAGAACTACACCAGAAAGAAGGCTGATATAGGGTAGATAATAGTTTTCCGACAGAAATCCGCCAATAAATAGCACAAACGCTCCCAGCATTGCATAAGCGTAAATCTCACCTCGATGGAGACCATAAATAAAGCTACGAAACGTTAACTGAAGCGCCCTTAAAACCGCCAGAAGGGCCAAATAAAAGTTGAAGGGAATTAAAACCAAGCCAATAAAAGGAAAAGAAAATCCCAACGTTGCTATGGATTTTATTTTTTCTATTTCCCCTTTTCCCAGAAACTCGGAGGCGTACTTCCCCAAAGCAACAGCAAAAAAGCTTAACGGAATGGCCAATAAGAACGCCTGCGATATGAGTGAATTCACTTTTCCCAGAACTTCAACGCCAAATCTTCTTGAGATAACTATGCTGTAGATAAGCCTGCTGAGACCAAAGAGGGCAAGAGCCACTATACTAGCTATCGAATGCCGTAACATGACCTTCTTCTCGTAACTCATGAAAGAAAAATAAATAGAGCAGAATTTAACCTTTGCGGAACCCTAAATAGAAGCCTGCAACAAATGCTCCAGTACCTGGTAAAATCCCCACTACTTTATCGGCCAAAGTTAAAGTTGAGGTAGTTGCGCTTTCTGCAAGGTTGAAGAGAGCATCGGTGTTTATTGTTATAACTCCTTTTTGCTGAAGCCAGAAGAGACTCAACAGATATGCACCTATCAAGGTAAGCACTATTTTTATGAACTTTTTAAGCGCATAACCTGTTATAAAGCCAACAACGGCTCCAATTCCCATATCTCCCATTATTCCACCAAAGTCAAGGTTCATGGTGGCTCACCATTTGTTTTTGAGTTTTTGCAATTAAAACCCTTTTGCTTTTGGATTTTATAGCGACAAAATGTTTAAATTATATGAAAACCCAATATTTATAAAGCATAAAAGTTTTAAAGATGAATAATATGTATCATTGAGGGTGATATATATGACAACTCCTATGGAGAGACTTAAAGAGAAGATGACAAAGGAAGTTCTGTGGATTTACATACTGAGATTGCTAAAAGACAGGCCTATGTACGCATATGAACTCAAAAATGAAATAAGAGAGAGATTTGGATTTGAGCCCGCTACTGTAAGTAGCTATGTGGTGCTTTACAAGCTTGAACACGATGGATACGTCACTTCAGAATGGCACGAAAGCGAAACCGGAAAACCCTCAAGGAAATACTACAAGCTTACAGAAAAGGGAGAAAAACTCCTCGAAGATGGAATAAAATTTATAGAAGAAACATTAAACAAGCTTAAGTAGTTCTAACGTCCTGCTCCTCCTCTTGGTTCTTTAGCTTTTGGCCTTAGTCCCTTGTATCCGCACTTCCTGCACTTCTCTGCTTTCCATGGGTTAGTGGCACCGCATCTCATACATATGTACTTCCTAAATATTCTTGCCTCAGCTTCAGGAAACCTCGCCATTTTAATCCCTCCATGATCTTGACTGTGTTCACTTACAAGCATTTCTTTTTAAGCTTTACCTTTTTTGAATTACCGAAAGCTTTTTATTCGAACTTTGCTCTTTCACTTATGAGCGGGGGTGCCCGAGCCTGGCCAAAGGGGCCGGACTTAAGATCCGGTGCCGTAGGGCTACGCGGGTTCGAATCCCGTCCCCCGCACCATATCTGAAAAAAGCGGACTTTTTTAAGAAAATTTTAACCAAAAAAACAAATAGAAAACTTATGGACTTACTCAACAGAGGCAAAGTACTCCTGGAGTTCTTGGGCTTTAATTGAAAGTGTTTTTCCATGCTCATTGAAGTTTATTGACTTGACAACTCTAAAGGTAATCTCTCCCTCTTCTAGTTTAACTTCAAAAACCCTACTTGCGATCTCTTCCGCCTCTTGAACAATATCTTCTCTGATGATGCCCGTGTTCATAAACACAACTCCTGTGCTTTTCTCATATCCCAAAAGCGGTCTAACCATGCTCCCGAAAAATGCCTCCAACGTTGCCGGGTCTTCTGATAAGAGCTTTATGAGTTTTTCAGTTCCGAGTCCTATTCTAACAAAGTAATCATGCTTCTCTGCAAGCTGTTTTAGTATTTTAACAAATTCATTTTTCATGACAGAGGGTTCTAAGGTTAAGGAAATTCTCTCGAGTACGCTTCCAGTAGTTATTGCCCCACCAAGTTTTATTACCTGCGCCTCATCAATCAACTTGGTGTTTATTCCAGCAAATTTCAAATGAGCTTTGAGCACGTGAAGTTGATCCGCTATGTCTATTATGATGAAGGGAATGTTCTCTTTCTTTAAATACCGCAGGAGGAGGTAAACTACTAAATGAATTGGCTCGCTTGAGGTGTACTCAACGAGAATCAGCTCTCCCCTTTGAATTGTTTTATTGTATTCAAATACCGTCTCTTCAAACTTTTTGGACATCACAATCATCCCCAGCTCTCTGTTCTATTAAGAAATTTAGGTAACTTAAGGTTAAAAATTTTTCCAAACATGCCTTCAAAGGTTTGAATTTCGTACAACCAGATTAAAGATATTCCAGAAATTTGCAGAGAGTTCGAGACTTCGAGATAGAAACGTGTAAAGAGGATAAAGTTTAATAAGTTCAAGATACAAACTAAAAATATTCGTGAGAAGCTTTTTATAGTTCCACAACTACTCATATATAGGATGAATTATTTCAATTTTCAATTTTAAGAATGTTCATATGACAAAATCCAACAGGAGAGTGAGAAACATGGAAACTTTTGAGAGAGATGTTTTCAATCAGCTTAGAAAAATAAGAAGGGGAGAAGACGTTTTGGTGGAATATACCTCTTCCGAACCAATCCATCTTATATTCTGTACCGCCATTAACTATGCAAAGCAGAGCAATACTAAGGTGCTTCTGGTGGATATACTCGACCAGCTCCACCTCTTAAAGGCTCATCTTGAGCTTGCAGGTATTGACTCGTCTTTTATAGAAAACCTGCCGGTAATTAAGTTTGGTGGAGTTATGAAAACGGGCAAAATCCTCAAGAGGATAGAGCTAAAAAGCGAGATCTCCATATGGAGAGAGCAGTATCTGGAAGCCCTCACGGAGTTTCAAAGAGAAGAAGAGAGCGAATTCGCTATAAGAATTGTTGTGGGAATAGAGAAACTCATAAGGCTCTATGAAGATGATCCCAGAGCATTGGAAACGTTTTTCGGAACAATAATACGGCCTTTCCTTGGGGATGAGAAGAGAGTGCTGGTGACGTTGGTTAACACATCCCTCCTAAACGAAGAAATTCTCCAGGAGTTCAGAGAGCACTCAAGCAGAAGCTTCCTCGTTCAGCTATCGGAAAAGAGGATACACTTCCAAGTAATAAGGTCAGTTGATTTTGAGGATTATGGAAAAACCTTCAGCATCGAAGCTCAAGAGCTCCAAGATTCTCTAATTAAATTAAAAAGAGGTTAAAGCTTCCTCAAACTTGGGAACCAGTACTTTTTGCCCTTCTTCTCTTTTTCCTCGTCCCATTCGTGTAGAATTTTGACAGCTTCGCTTGCAACTAATGCCGCCTCCCTTTCTCCGGCTTTTCCAAACTCATTGGTTATTCGGTTCGCAAAAACCGCACAAACGCAACCTGCCCTAAGACCATAGATGTTCGCGAGGGTGTAAAGGGTAGCCGCTTCCATCTCAAAGTTCGTAACTTTAGCCTGCCTCAGGTCGTCTATGAGGTGCTTCGCAAAGCTCGGGAAGTAGCCATTTAACCCGGGCCTTGCTTGACCCACATAAAAGCTGTCAGTAGAGGCTGTAATTCCAACGTGGTATCTAACTCCCAATGTTTCCGCAGCTTCGATTAAGGCTAAGGTAACCTCAATATCGGCGCTTGCTGGGTATTCAACTCTAACATACTGCTTCGACGTCCCTTCAAGTCTAACAGCTGCTTTCGCTATTATCAAATCACCAATCTCTATCCCGGGCTGGATTGCTCCCGTCGAGCCTACCCTAATGAAAGTGTCAGCGCCTATTGCTGCTAATTCCTCTATTGCTATTGCCGTTGAAGGCCCTCCTATTCCCGTTGAGGTTACGCTTATAGGAACGCCTTTATACTTACCCGTGTGGGTTCTGTACTCCCTGTGGAATGCTATTTCCTTTGCTTCATCCCACAGAGAGCTTATCTTGGGCACCCTCTCAGGATCACCTGGGAGGAGAACGTAGCGAGCAACATCACCGGGCTTACAGGCTATGTGGTATTGGTACCCCTCTTCCGTTTGAGGCCTATCAGCGGGCATAAACTTTTTCATTTCCCTCACCCCCACATGAATTTTGGAAAAGGGATATATAAATGAAATCCCTACTGCAAAGGGTGAGAAGATGCTAAAGTGTCTAAGATGCGGAAGGACTTATGAAGGCTTTAAAATTATGTGCGAATGCGGAGGAGTTCTTGAATACATTGAGGAAAGGGAAGGTAGTTTTAAGGGGTTGCTGAGAGAAGAATTCCTAGACGTGAGGAGGTACCTCAGTTTCTTACCCCTAAAAGAGGAGTTTTTGCCAAAGTTGACGCTCCCAATAACTCCAATAGTTGGGAGAAAAATCGAAGGGGTCAACGTTTTCTTCAAGCTTGAATACCTAATGCCCAGCGGTTCCTTCAAGGACAGGGGCACTTACGTAACCCTTGCAAAGCTGAAGGAAGAGGGCATAAGGGATGTAACACTTGACTCTTCAGGAAATGCAGCGTTGAGTTTGGCGCTCTTCGCAAAAAGTGAAGGGATAAATGCCCATATCTTCATTCCAAAACACACAAGTGAAGGAAAAAAGAGACTTCTAAAACTATTAGAGGCAGAGGTTCATGAGGTTGAGGGATCACGAATGGAAGTGCATGAAAGGGCAAGAAGCTTTCGGGAGGGAATTTACATATCGCACTGGTACAACCCCTATTTCATTGAAGGCACAAAAACAATAGCTTATGAGGTTTATGAGCAGATAGGAAGTGTGGACTACGCGTTAGCACCCACCGGAAGTGGGACTCTATTTTTGGGTCTCTATAAAGGGTTTAAAGATTTGGAGGCATTTGAAGAAGCAAGAATTCCAAGAATGATCGCCGTCCAAGGAAGAGGATATGAAAGCCTATGCAAGAGAAGTAAAGAAAAAAGCAGACTTGCAGAAGGGATAGCTATTCCAGAACCCCCCAGAAGGGAACAGATGCTCAAAGCCCTAAAAGAGAGCAATGGAGCATGTGTTTCTGTGGGAGACGAAGAGATAGCAGAGGCTATAAAAGAGCTTATTTCTATGGGCTTTTTAGTCGAACCAACGTCAGCAACAGCCTATGCTGCATTTAAGTTACTCTTAGAGGAGGGTTATTTTGAAAAAGGCACAAAAGTGCTCATTCCCCTTACCGGTTCTGGGCTGAAAAGCGTTTAATGGAGCCGGGAGGGGGATTCGAACCCCCGTAAAGCGGATCTGCAGTCCGCCGCCTCACCTCTAGGCTATCCCGGCATTTTACCCGAAGAAGATATTTTGGCGCCGCGGCGGGGATTTGAACCCCGGAGGGACCACGCCCACCGGCTTAGCAGGCCGGCGCCCTACCAGGCTAGGCTACCGCGGCACGTCCAACATTAAGGAGTTTGGGAGGGTATTTAAATCTTTCGCAAAAGGCAACGCCGAGGATAGATATAAATACCTCTGCTCTCTATTTAAAACTGATGGAGCTCTTTAACTCAAAGCTGTGTGCTTTATGCAAAGGGAGGAAACTCCTGTGTGGAAGGCCTACGTGCCCAATTCTCGAACGCTTTAGGGTAGTCAAGAATGTAGAACATAAGATAAACCGTAGAGAGATTTTTGGCTCATCTCCCCCAAGCATATTTGTTGGCGAATACGGCTATCCCAAAGTCCGTATCGGGCCCCTCGTTCCTCCAATAGAGGGAAACACTTCCCATCTCGACAGTCCTCTAAAATGGGAGAACAAAACAATAAGGGATATCCTCTACTATCGCTCTCTTCTTGTCATGGGGGAGATGAAAGCAGATGTTAACGTGAGAAAAAGCGAAAGAATCCTTGAAGAAGTTCAAGAGCTGGCAATGTCGGTAAAGCCCGTGGACAGCGAGATTCTCCTCAAAAAGAGACCAGTTCTAAAAGTTCTTCCAAGTGAATTTGCTCCCCCAGTAGGGCCAAAGGCAGAGCTCCTAGACTTTGAGCTCACGGAAAACCCAAAAATACCGAGGAAAACGGATTACGTAGTTAGTGATGAACTAAAAGCCGAACAGGCAATAATGCGACTCTACAACTGGGGCTTTGATGAGTACTACATAATAAGACTCCTCTCTGCAGGACTTTTGGGCATTAACAGAAAGCTCGTTCCGACAAGGTGGAGCATCACAGCTGTGCAGGATACCATAGGTAAAAAACTAAGGAAAGAAATCCTGCATTATGAGCCCATAAACGAATTTGAGCTCTACTTTTACGAATTCTTGGGGAACAGATATGCTGTGCTTTTGATGCCCGAAACTTACGCCTTTGAACTTTTGGAGGTATGGCTCAAAGGCTCTTTGTTTGGAAGCGACGAACCCGAAGTAATCCATGACTATGAGGACTTTCGCGGTATTAAGGGGTACGCTGAAGAGACCACAGGAGCGTATTATGCCGCCCGTTTGAGTGTTCTTGAAAGCCTTAGGAAAAGAAGAAGGCAGGCAAGAATAATAGTGTTCAGGGAAGTAACTCCAAAGTACTACGCTCCCGTAGGTGTGTGGCAGATAAGGGTGGGAGTAAAGAAAGCTATGGAGAACCCGATAGGAAGATTTAGCACACTTCAGGAAGCCTTCAATGAACTCAGAAAATTCCTTGAGCTAAAGCTTGAGAAATACCTAGAAAAAAGCTGGATTCTGAGGATGAGAAAGCAGAGGACACTCGACTATTACTTTAATCCTCATTAATTACCATAAGGTAACTTTTATATAATGCGATTGTCTAATCACATATGGAGTTTTTCACATTCTAAGGGAAGTGAAGCCACATGCCAGACTGGATAGGTGCGGCCAATGCCGTTGGGAATCTGATACTCCGGTTTGTAGTAATTATCTTGGCTATCCTAGTACGAAGGGAGTTAAAAAGAAGAGAGACACCCATGTCAATTTTAAAGTTTTATGATCTTCTGGTGATTAGCTTTGTGTTTTATGCTGTGTCGAAGATATTCTTCCTGCCCTTAAATTTGGATAGAGCAGGTTTTATCGATATAAGTGATAGCACCGCTAGGACACTCAATAGGATTGCCAACTTTTTAATAAACATCTTCGGAGTTCTTTTGGTATACGCATGGATAAAGCTGTTTAGGACTCTAACCCAGAGGTATAGGCTAATTCCCGTCGTTCCAACGATTCCAGGCGAGATCGCTAAAAGTCTTCCTCCGGGATTATACATAGCAGAGTCTTCGGGCGGAATCTGTGAGAGATGTAAACCTCTCCTACAAGGAAGAAAAGCTATAATAATAACAAGACAAAATCCAGAGGGACTAAGGGCTAAGTTTGGATCAAACGTTCCGATCCTATGGCTTGCAAAGATTGATAAACCCGGAACGGTTTATCCGCGAAACCTTGAACGCCTAGCCCATGAACTTGTTACATTCATGAGATCTGAGAAAGGGCCAAAAAGCATTGTAATTGATGGTTTCGAATACCTTGTTGTAGAAAACGGATTTGACTCTGTCTTCAAGTTCCTTACGTCACTAAAGGACCATGCCCTCCTCACAGATACTGTTATCGTAGTGCCTATAATGAAAGAAGCTCTTGACGAAAAACAGTATGCTTTGCTTCTGAGAGAGTTCCAAAAATTAGAGGAGGCAGAGGTGCTAAAAGAAAAAGACGAGAGCGGCAACATCAATAATAAGCTTCTTCCAATCTAGCATTCTAAACTTAAACTTTTTAACCAACCTTCCGTAGCTTAGTCTATGAGAAAAAAACTCGCGCTCATAAGCATCGACGGCAATGGGGTTTACAATTTAAAACACATGCCGTTCTTAAGTGAGCTAGTGGATGAAGGATTCTTTGAAGTTGTGGATTCAATATTTCCTACACTCACGGATTTGGTTCACACGAGTGTAGTTACTGGAGTTCCTCCGAAGATTCACGGCGTTGTGGAAAACGGCTATTATGATAGAATAGCCGACAGAAAGGTAAACTTCTACGACTACGAAGTTGCTTTTAATCCGCACAAAGTCATAAAGGCAAGAACGGTAGTTGACATCCTAAGGGAAAAAGGGATAAGGAGTGCTTCCGTTAGCGGCTATACAATGCCTCCCTTCAGTGGTACCCACGTTAGAATATTTCCCCCGTTTTTTAGCGACGATAACCTCTATAGAGAACACGGAAGAGACTGGAGAAAAGATAAATGGGTTTTAAATTCGGCTCTGTATCTATATGAAGAGTGCAAACCGGATTTGCTTTTAGTTCACTTCTGCTCGATTGATGGCATGCAACACGATTATGGGCCCCTGAGCGATGAAGCCATGAAAGCTGTTGAAACAGTGGATACAGCATTAAACGTTTTGTGGGAGAGGCTCAGGGATGAATACGCATTTATAATCTTTGCAGACCATGGACAGGAAAAAGTCCACACGTGGGTAAACCTCAAGGCTTATCTCAAAAAACACGAGATTGAAACACTAAGGGTCTCATCTGGAGGAGGAGTGCACGTTTATCTAAAAGACCCAAAAGAAGCAGAGGAGGCTTATTCACTATTAAGGAGGGCTCCTGGTGTAAAGTACGTCTTTTTTAGAGAGGACTTGCCGCACCTAAATACTCCAAACAGCGGAGAGATTATAGTCTCAGCCAAGAAAGGCTACTGGTTCTGCTCTCACAGATTCTGTGATGGAATAAAGGGGTCAAGCTACTGGGTAAAAGGCATGCACGGCTCGATGAACGATCCCGTGATGAAGGTGCCTCTTGTCCTCTGGGGTTTTGAGAATGTGGACACTGAAAATGCCAGCATTTACGATATTGCACCCACAATCTTGGAGTTTTTTGGAGTTGAGAAGTCCAAAGAGATGGTTGGGAGGAGCCTACTAAAAAGAGCGGATTAATCCGCCTCTATCCAACCCTTTGACATCTTCTCCAGGTCTTTTTGAGAGTTCTCTCTTCTAATAGATTTACAATAAGCAAAGACAAGATATGGCAATAAATCAAAGCCACTCAATCTTAATCCTATCCTCTATGGTTTTAAACTCCTCATCACCTGTTAAGAGAGTGGCTTTAAGGTCTATTGCAGTAGCCGCGGCAAAGGCATCAGCGTAGCTTAGCTTGTGAAAGGCTTTTATCCTTCCAGCAAGGAGAGATAGCCTTTCATCTGCGGCTACAAATGTAATCGGCTCTTCCTTGAGCAGTGCCATAGCGAGATTCGCCGTATCAACTCCCTTTTTTCTTGCCAGAATATAATATACTTCTCCCAGATTTACCACGTTCATGTAGAGGTCAGCTTTTCCTTCTCTCCCCAAATTCAGGTACTTTTCGACCCTATCTGCTGGAGGTTCGTTGTTTATGTAGACCAAAAGTGCATAGCTATCGAGGACAACCTTCATTTTCTTGCCTCCAGCTCCTCCTCTTCCTTCCGAACCTCTCTAAGTATCTCCTTCGCTGGCTTGTCGAATTTGACAAGCCCCCTAAGCTTTACCCCCTTCTTAATCGGAATTAACACAATCTCGTCCCCAAAGTCGAGTATCTCAACTTCATCCCCCGCCTTGATACCGAACTTCTCGCGGATGGACTTGGGTAAGACTATCTGACCTTTTGAAGAAACCTTTACAGTTACCATCTTACTTTCACCAGAATAGTTTTACACGTAAGGGGATAAAAATGTTTCCAACAAAAAACGCAGTAAAAAAGCAATAAGGAAAATAGAAAACCCCAGTCCTCACCTTGAGGACTGTGCAATCCTCTCGATTTCTTCCTTCTTGCTGTATGCGAAGCTCTTTGTATCCTTGTTTGCTGCTGCAATAATCTCTTCAGCCAACGCCTCGGCATAGCTAATCTTGTTGCGGTAGCACTTTGCTGATGCACCGAGGGCGATGTTTCTCAAGGCAACATCAAGCCTTCTCATTGGAGAGATATCAACTGCGAGGTGGTATCTAACTCCACCGAACATGATGTTTGTGGTGTCTTCCCTCGGAGCGGAGTTTTCGATTGCCTTAACGAGAACCTGGATTGGGTTCTGCTTTGTTCTCTGTTCAATTATCTTGAAAGCCTCTTTTACAACCTCATAAGCCTTCATCTTCTTGCTCATCAATGAGCGGTGCTCTCTTCTCATGAAGTGTCCGCCGATTTTGTAGCTTGAAGCACCGCTTCTCATTACCTTATTTATTAGCCTCTCAACAATATGTACATTTGCCTTACCGAACTGCTTCTTAGCATGCCTTCCGTGGCTGTGGGGAAGAATTCTTGGTTCAAGATTAATGTAAGGTCTGAGCGATGGATCTTCAACGACTACTTCCTCAACACTCCATCTCCCGAAAACCTTGAGATCCTTTGGGACAAAAAATCTCTCTTCTAATGGTTTGGCCATGAGCATCACCTTCTTGGCTTTTCTTTTCTACCCTTAACTATCTCTTTAAGGGAAGTCCTGTTAACGATGACAACCTTGTATCTAATTCCTGGAATGTCACCCATGGATCCACCTTTTGGACCGCCAATTCCCTCTATGATAACCTCATCGTGTTCATCAATGTGCTTGATAGCACCGTCACCGGGGGTGAAAGCGGTAACCACTTTACCGTTCTTGATGAGCTGAACCCTAACTGCTTTTCTCATACCTGAGTTTGGCTGCTTAGCTTCAACTGCAATCTTTTCAAGAACGATTCCTCTCGCCTGTGGTGCACCTTCAAGTGGATCGCTCTTCTCCTTGAGTCTAAGTACCCTTCTCTTGTAGGTTATGTCACTCCACCTAAACTTCTTTCTCTTAAGCTTGAGCTTTCTTCCAGCAAATTCACCGTAAGGAGCCTTCTTTCCAGCCATGATCATCACCTCAAATTACCACAACTTCCTCAATCCCGTGATGCCTCTCCATTAATTCTTTGACGAGGTTTATATTTTGCCCCCCTCTACCTATCGCCCTAGGCTTATCCCTTTGATTCACATCAAGGAGGGCAACTTTTTTTCCATCTTTCTTTTCAGTTATGTGAACTTTTTTAATCCTTACGCCCATTGTTTTATAAATGTTCTTGAGGAATTCTTCCGGATTTTCTGAATGTTCTATGAGCTCAATGTCTTTTCCTAACATCCCCTGTATCCTTTTAACGTTGCTGCCTCTTTTGCCTAATGCCAAACCCATTTCTCCCTTCTTGATGACGAATATTAAGCGATTCCTTGGTGAGTCGATTAAGCAATCGAGCACTGTTGCTCCTGTAAAGCTCTCAAAGAGTGCTATATACTTTATCTGGTCAGTATTTAGCTTGAGTGGCATGCTCACTTACCTCCGGCCAGTGCAAGTATTTTGCTCTCTCCAGGCTCTACTATTGCCAGTGATGCGATTACAAAGGGCTTACCGAGCATTGTGCCTAACTCAACGCTTGTCCCCTCGAACTCATAAACCGGAATATTGCTGAGCTTTGCATAATAGTTGATGTCATCCTTAAGCTCTTTTGGTGCGTTTTTGGCTATGATAATGAGCTTTGCACCCCCGACCTTGGCAAGCCTAACTGTTTCGTTTGAACCAATGATAACCTTTCCTGTTTCAAGGGCTTTTCTAAGCTCAAATGCTAAATCCATTACCTACACCTCCCTACTCTTCTATGGATTTTTTAATCGGTAACTTCATTGCCAGCCTAACGATTCCCGTTCCAACTGGAACGGGCTGACCGATTAATACGTTTTCGACCACACCGTTGAGGGGATCAACCTCTCCCCTTTCGGCAGCTTGGAGTAAGTGTTGAACGGTAATCTCGAATGCAGCTCTAGCGAGCACACTTGCCTTTGTACCAACCACACCGTGCCTTCCAATAGGTCTCACAATACCATCAAGGGTCATCATATCAGCGACGAGCATGATATGCCTGACATCTACTTCAAGACCCTGCTCCTGCATCGTTCTTGTTATTTCTTCAATAATAGCATTTCTTGCCGCCTCAATGCCAAGTACTTCAGCTATTTCATGGATATTGTTCGTCCTTGTTCTTGTTGGATCAACGCCCGGAACCTTGAGCACCTGTTTGAAGTTTGATCCCTCTGTGTATATGACGTACTCATCTCCCTCTTTTCTGATAATTGTTTTTCCTACGCCTGACAGTCCTTTTAGACGATGCTTTTTAACTTTATCGGCGAGTCTTCTTAATGTTGAAACACCCTTAGCCTTTTTCATTCTGATTATCAATGTGTTCCCATCAACCTCTATTTCTGCCGACTTGAATGAGCGTTCGAGCTTTGCCTGAATCTTCTCCATTGTCAAACCGCTTTTCTCAAGGCGTTCTGGGTCAACATCAACCACGAATTCCATGTTGAGTATATCAAGCGTCATGCTTCTGGCAAGGCTTTCGAGAGTTGTTCCCTCAATTCTCCTCGCAACCTCACGAGCCTTTTCTGAGTCGTATCTATGCTCCTCGTCGAGATAAACGGTCATAATTGGGGTTGATGGGTTCTTTCTTGCATCAACAATTTCAATGATTCTTGGGAGACCAAGGGTAACGTTAATCTCAGCAACACCCGCATAGTGGAATGTGTTAAGTGTCATCTGTGTGGAGGGCTCTCCAATCGACTGGGCGGTAACAGTTCCTACAGCCTCTCCAGGCTCTATTAGAGCTTTTTCGTATTCGCCCACAACTTCATCAATTATTGCCTCAATTTCTGCCTTCTTCAGCTTGTACTTCTCGTTATAAGTGAGGAGCTTCTCCAAGAGCTCTTCTTTAAGTCTCTCCGGCAGATTGGAGGCTTTACTCTCTACAAGCTTTTTAATAGTTGAGCTTGATACCATAACATCTCACCCCTTTTCCCTGAGCTTTATTAAAGTCCTCATTATCACTCTATCAACGTCTACTGTTTTTCCGCCCCAGCTCTTCATTGGATCCACTCCATCTTCACCGTAGCGGAACTGCACTATAATTCCAGTTGGATCCCTTACCGTTCCATCGTAGTCTACCTTGAGGTCTTGGAGTGCGTTGATCAATCTACGTTGCATGTAACCGCTCTGGGCTGTTCTAACAGCTGTATCAACGAGACCTTCTCTACCACCCATTGCGTGGAAGAAGTATTCTTGTGGAGTCAATCCACTCTTGTAGGAGTTCACGATGAAGCCCTTTGCCCTCGCTCCAAGATCCCCAGGCTTGAAGTGGCTTAGAACCCTGTTTCTGTAGCCTCTATAAAGTCTCTTACCTCTAATCGACTGCTGTCCAAGCATAGCGGCCATCTGAGTGATGTTGAGAATCTTACCTCTTGCTCCAGTTTTGGCCATTATAACGGTATGGTTGTTCATACCCAGATACTTTTCGGCCACCTTACCTGCGTTATCTCTCGCTTCAGAAAGTACGGCCATTATCTTGCTCTCAAGGGTCTCTTCGAGGGTTTTACCGGGCAATGGTTCAAGTTCACCGTTCTTGTATGCCTCTATTAGCCTTTGAACCTTGTCCTCTGCCTCCATTATTATCTCTCTAATTCTTGCCTTCGCCTCATCGGGAAGGTCTTCGTCATCTATTCCGGTTGTGAACCCTTTGTGAGTAATGACCCATATCGCAAGCTTTGTAACCTGATCCAAGAACTGCCTAGCCCTCTCGACACCGTACTCCCTAACTATGATGTCGAGGATCTTTCCATCCTCCCTACCGTAGGCCTTCTTGTCTATTGCACCGCTTAGCAATTTTCCATTGCGGATGTAGACAAAGCCATCTGTGGCAACTTTTCTAATTTCCTCTTCACTGGGCACCAGCTTCTCTTCAATGAGCTTTTCAATGGGCTCACATTGAGATGGATCGTCACAAAGCTTGTTGCGGTACCAGATTGTTAGGTCATCCGGCAATAAGAGGGAGAATATAGTCTTTCCACTCCAGTACTCAACGCCGTTTTCTACTTTATCTGGTTTTGGAAGCTCCTTCACATCAACACCTGCAAACATCAACATCTGCTCAACTTCGTATTTCGTGAAATATGCTCCTTCCCTTGTCAGCAGATAGCCACCGGATATGTGATCTTGAATTCCACCTATTATTGGTCCTCCGTATCTTGGGGAGAGAATATGATTTTGTACTTCCATAAGGATCTTAGCCTCAGCCTGTGCCTCTTCCGTTTGTGGGACGTGGAGGTTCATCTCGTCTCCATCGAAATCAGCGTTATATGGAGGACAGACTGCCAAGTTAAGCCTAAATGTCTTGTAGGGCATAACCCTAACCCTGTGGGCCATAATGCTCATTCTGTGAAGGGATGGCTGTCTGTTGAAGAGAACTATGTCTCCATCAAGAAGGTGCCTCTCGACTGTCCATCCAATGTCGATCATGTTGGCTATTGTTTCCCTATTGCCTTCCATAAGGCGAATTCTTCTTCCCTGTGGGTCTATTACATAATTAGCCCCAGGATATTTCTCAGGGCCGTTGAGGATCATCTTTCTAAGCTTTTCAATGTTGAACTCGGTTACCTTTTCTGGGACGGTGAGCTCCATTGCAACAACTAGTGGCACGCCAACTTCGTTTATACTTATCATTGGGTCTGGGCTGATAACAGTTCTTGCAGAGAAGTTAACACGCTTACCGCTAAGGTTCTTCCTGAATCTTCCCTCTTTACCCTTAAGTCTTTGAGCGAGCGTCTTGAGTGGTCTTCCGCTCTTGTGCTTTGCAGGTGGAATTCCGGAAGTTTCATTGTCAAAGTATGTGGTCACGTGATATTGAAGGAGATCCCATAGGTCTTCGATAATGAGCTGCGGAGCTCCAGCTTCTATGTTTTGTTTCAAACGAGCGTTAATTCTTATTATGTCAACAAGCTTGTGAGTTAAGTCGTCTTCAGCCCTTATACCGCTTTCAAGCGTAATTGAGGGCCTTACCGTAACCGGGGGAACTGGCAAAACTGTCAAAACCATCCATTCCGGTCTTGACTTCTCGGGATCAAGACCAAGAAGAGGTAAATCCTTATCCGGAATCTTTTCCAGTCTGTCTCTAATTTCACTTGGCATCATTCTATGCCTATACTCATTTCCTTCCTCGTCCCTTCTTATCTCCCAGTATATTGTGGGTCTTTCGAACTTTATCTGGTATTGGGGAGCACCACAGTGTGGACAGACCATTCTTTCCCTTGCCTTCTTGTATATCTCAGTCACCAGGGCATCTATCTCGCTCTTCCTAGCTTCATTTACACTGAACTTTGCCATATATTCCTCTATTTCTTCATCGGTTAGCCTAATTCTTCCGCATTCCCTACAAGTACTTTCAAGGATTCTGTATATCGTCTTTGCAAACCCTACGTGAATGACGGGCCTCGCAAGTTCTATATGCCCAAAATGTCCAGGACATTCTTTATAATTTGCTCCACAGGTCTCACATCTAAGGTTTGGATCTATAACACCAAGCCTTCTATCCATTAATCCACCGTCAATTGGATAACCGTCCTCTGAATATGTATCTGGCACAGTTATCTCTGCAGCGCTCATCTTCCTAATCTCTTGAGGAGACAATATACCAAATTCAATGCTTCCGATAACCTTTTTCATTGAGTGCATAGCCCTACACCCTCTCCTTGAGTTTTAATGATGGTCTAATAACCATGGCCTTTATCTCATCCAATAACAACTTGAAGGCATAGCTCATCTCTACCTTGCTTATCTTCTCCTCTTCTCCACAAACTGGACAGTAAACCTTATCCCTACGCTTGTCCTCGACTGCCAAATGTCCACAGCTCTCACATACCCAGACCTCTGTTTTATCGCTCTCCTCTAACAGTCTTTCTACTAAGAGCATCGATGCACCGTGTCCAATGAGAACGTCACGCTCCATTTCACCGAACCTGAGACCACCCTCTCTTGCTCTACCCTCGGTTGGCTGCTTGGTGAGAACCTGCACCGGACCTCTTGAACGTGCGTGCAGCTTATCTGCTACCATGTGGTGGAGTCTCTGGTAGTATATAACACCAACAAAGATGTCTGCCTCAAGTTTTCTTCCAGTAATTCCATCATACATGACTTCTCTTCCGTTGTGCCTAAAGCCAAGCTCCTCAAGTTCTTTTCTAAGCTTCTCTTCCGGCTCTCCAATGAAAGCTGTTCCGTCTATTCTTCTTCCCTTGAGTGAAGCAACTTTTCCACCTATTGCTTCGATAAGCTGTCCGACAGTCATACGGCTTGGGATACCGTGTGGGTTAACTATTAAATCTGGAACTATTCCGCTCTCTGTCCATGGCATGTCCTCTTGAGGTACTATAAGGCCGATAACACCCTTCTGTCCGTGTCTTGAAGCAAATTTGTCACCAAATTCTGGAATTCTGAGGTCTCTAACCGTCACTTTAACAAGTTTTGTTCCATCTCCTGTTTCGGTTAATATGACCTTATCAACTATTCCTTTCTCCCCAGGTCTCATAGTTATGCTAGTTTCTCTCCTTCCCTGGAGTATGCCAGCACCTAAGCCAGCTTGCTCTTCAAGGAACCTCGGTGGAGAAGTTCTCGCAACCAGAACGTCCTTCCCTTCCACCTTTGATTCTGGGAATATTATACCATCTTCGTCAAGGTGTCTATAGTATTTTTCACCAAGGAATCCTCTAACAGTTGGATCTGGAATTTCGAACTTATCGGTCTGCCCACCCATGTATTTCTTTTCTTCAGCCTCATAAGTTCTAAAGAACGTTGATCTTGCTAATCCCCTCTCAATGGAGGCTTTGTTCATGATAACTGCGTCTTCCATGTTATATCCGCCATAACTGAGAACTGCAACTACAAAGTTTTGACCTGCTGGTCTCTGCTCAAAACCTACTGCCTCCATAATCCTCGAATTGACGAGAGGAATTTGCGGATAGTGCATTAAATGACCCCTTGTGTCCACTCTTATTCTAAAGTTTGCCCAGCCCAAACCAAGGCTCTGCTTGGCCATACCTGCCCCATAGGTGTTTCTTGGAGCGGCGTTGTGCTCTGGATAGGGAACGAGCGATGCTGGCAATCCAAGTATTGCAGCTGGCATTATCTCAAGGTGGGTGTGTTCTTTAGTAACTTCCCATGGCCAAGTTGCCACGTAGGCATTTTCCTCTTCCTCAGCATCAAGATACTCAATAACCCCCATTCTCACAAGATCGCTCCATTTGAGAGTTCCTTTCTTTATTGCTTCAACATGCTCTCTTGTAAGCTTTGGAATGCCGTCTTCAACAATGATGAGAGGTCTCCTGACTCTACCATCATCGCTGTTAATGTACACTTCCCTAACGTCTTCATAATAAGCAACGTTTATCACATCGCTAATTCTTCCAGCTCTTCTGTCGCTTTTTATCTTGTTTACCAGAGAAATACCATCTTTGTACGTCCCAATGAGAACTCCATTTAGATATATCCTCCAGTCTTCTGGCTCCGGTCTCTTCTCCTCAATGTGCACTATGCCAAGGCTTTCCAGATACTCCAAAACTTCCTCTTCTGGAATTGCGGTTGTTATTTGAGACATTAATGCAAGATTCTTAACCAGACCACAGTTGGGACCTTCGGGGGTTTCCGTTGGACAGATTCTTCCCCAGTGGGTACCGTGAAGGTCTCTCGCTTCAAAGTGGGGCTGCTCTCTGCTTAATGGAGAAGTAACTCTTCTCAAGTGAGAAAGAGTCGACATAAAGTTAGTTCTATCCAAGAGCTGACTGACACCGGTTCTTCCTCCAGGCCAAGCTCCAGTTGCCAAAGCGTGTTCAATTCTCTCCGTTAACACATCCGGTCTCACAGAATTTCTCACAAACCTCTGAATATCTTGGAAGGTGTATTTCTCACCCTTTCTCTGGTAGGTTTTGGTGAGCTGATACTGCATATCCTTAACAAGCTGACCAAAGGCAACTCTAAAGAGGTCTCTCAAAAGATCTCCAGCAAGTTTGAGCCTCTTGTTTGCATAGTGGTCTTTGTCATCCTCCCCTCTAAGCCCGAGGGAGAGTTCGATAACCTTAAGAGCCATCATTCCAAGGTAATAGGCTTTTCTTATTCTGTCTTCTGGAGAAACACCCATATGAGGGAGAAGGTTGTTGTCAATTATCGATTGTGCTCTTCTCAACCTATACTCCTTTGGCTGTCCTGGCATAGCCTTCTTTCCTATGTAATCCAACGCTTCTTCTTGAGTCTGTATATCACTTGCATCCTCTAAATTGTCAAAGAGGACTTGTTGGATCTCAGGGTTGTTGCTCACAGCATCTACAATCTCTTTATCACTCTCAAGTCCAAGGGCCCTCATGACGTAAACGAACTTTATGACACCAGGCACATTTGGAATAGAAACGTAAAGCAAACCATCTTTTCTTCTTTCCACTGTTATCAAAGCTCTATATCCGTGTCTGTAGGAGAAACACTTCGCTATATATCTGTTCTGTCTTTCATCAATCTCTACAAGTGTTCTGTTCGGTGCTAAATCCTCGATAGAGACGATAACCCTTTCAGAACCATTGATTATGAAATATCCTCCTGGATCTTTGGGATCTTCTCCATGGGCAATTAACTCTTCATCACTTAATCCATAAAGTCTGCATATTTTTGACTTAAGCATTACCGGCAGTTCTCCAATTCTGACCTCAACAGGCTCTTGCTCAATCCCCTTGACAACGGGTATCATTTCCAAGAAAATCGGCGCCGAGTAAGTAAGGTTCCTAATTCTTGCATCCATTGGGTAGAGTGGCTTCCTCTGCCCGTGGGCTTCTTGAAACTCTGGCTCACCAAGTCTTATCCTTCCGAATTTGACCTCGAAGTCTGGGATGTCTGGCTTGACTCCACCGAATTCGTTAACTACTTCTTGCATCCCATGATCAATGAAAGCGTTGTAAGAATCGAGATGCTGTCTTACAAGTCCCTTTTCGTCCCAGTAGCTTTTCATAACTTCCCAAAGATCGTCCGGAGTAACCTCAACAACAGTAGGACCTCTCATTTTCTCACCTCAAAAACTTCAGTCTTCCACAACAATCCTATAATAGTAATAAACCCCCGCAGTAGGGCTTTTCCTCTTTATTTCTATAACATCCCCAGGCTTGGCTCCAAGAGCCTGAACCGCTGGATCGCTTGCTTTGATTTGGGGTAACTGAGAAAGCTTAATCCTGTACTTCTTAAGCAACTCTTCTTTTTCTTCTTCGCTGAGGATTCTATGCTCAGGAACTAACACGTGATCAAATATTGTAAAGGTTTTTTTCGCCGTCACAGAGAATTGCCCCCTTTAAAATTTTTAGAAGGTACACCCTCTCACTACCTCCAGCTTTCAATTGGAGTATATAAGCTTTTCGTGAGTTTAGTCTGAAAGAGGGTTTATATTGTTTGCGTAAAGTTTAAGAACTCTTCTGAACGCCTTAACATTCCATCGATGTACTTACGTGATCATTATTATGGTGGGGCCGCCGAGATTTGAACTCGGGTCACGGGCTCCCAAAGCCCGCAGGATAGACCAAGCTACCCCACGGCCCCATTGCAATGGAGCCCCGGGCGGGATTTGAACCCGCGGCCTGCGGATTACAAGTCCGCCGCCCCACCAGGCTAGGCTACCGGGGCACCGAATGAAGAAAGGCTTAAGTTAGTATATAAACTTTTCGCCTAGAACCACCGTAAGCTTTATAAATTCACTCATACTCCCTATGATTGGGTTCGTGCCGCCGTAGCTTAGTCGGTAGAGCGCCGGACTGTTAATCCGGTGGTCGCCCGTTCAAGTCGGGCCGGCGGCGCCAGTCTTCGTGGGCCCGTAGCTCAGCCTGGTCAGAGCGCGCGGCTCATAACCGCGTGGTCGGGGGTTCAAAGCCCCCCGGGCCCACCACTTCTCTCTCAATAATAAGCCATTCTTCTTTGGACTCCAAATCCAGCAGAGATCCACGAAGGGTATCTTCTCTAAGTTCCATCTTTAGTATGCACTTTCGCTTGATTAACAGCTTTTTATGAACCCACTCGGGGAGGATATTTGGTTCTATTGGGACAAAGGTATTCTCGACATAGATTCCTATCAAACGATGGTTCTTGAATAAATAACCGTCAATATCTATCACTTCGTAGTACCCAACCCTACTAAATTCCTCAGCAGGAAGAGATTTTAACTCTGATGCCATGAAAGATCACCAAAAATATGTTAGAAGTCAATAATTTTAGGAACTCGGTGAAACGAAAGTTTCATGAATGATTTCCTTGCATTATCAAGTTTCAGAAGTATACGCAGTTATTCTCCCTCAAGGAACAATTAGGAACATTATTTGGCGGGCCCGCCGGGATTCGAACCCGGGACCTTCGGCTCCGAAGGCCGACGCCCAATCCCCTAGGCCACGGGCCCTCAAAAGAGTTATAATGCATGCATACATAAAAGTTGCGGTGATAAAATGATACTGCCAGACCATAAAATTAGAAAGGAAATATTAATAGAACCGTTTAACGAAAAATCTCTCCAACCAGCGGGCTATGATTTAAGGGTCGGAAAAGAAGCCATGGTCAATGGGAGATCTATAGACGTTGAAAGAGAGGGAAAAGTGATCATTCCTCCCAAAGGGCACGCCTTGATACTGACTCTAGAAAGAGTAAAGCTTCCAGATGATGTTATGGGAGACATGAGATTAAGAAGCACTTTTGCAAGAGAAGGCCTCTTGGGGAGTTTTGCATGGGTTGACCCTGGGTGGGATGGGAACCTTACGTTAGCATTGTTCAACAGTTCCGAAGAAGAAGTAGTCCTACACTACGGAGAAAGGTTTGTGCAGATAGCTTTTCATCGTCTTGAAGAGCCATCAAGCAACCCCTACAGGGGTAGCTATCAAGGAAGCCAGCATTTAGTTTTATCCAAAAGAAAGTCCAAAAGATAGCTTCTTTTCTTTTATCTTCCACAACAAAAGCCGGTTGTAATATCGACTCAGAAAAACTGAAATATAAAGAAATGAAGGGAGTTCAGCCGAAGAGAGCTCCAAGTCCAGCGAGAGCCTCTTCTTCTTTCTCCTCTTCTTCCTCTTCCTCTTCTGCTGGAGCTTCCTCTGCAGGAGCCTCAGCAGCTGGGGCTGCAGCTGGAGCAGCTGCAACTGCAACTGGCATTGCAGCCTTTTCTATAACCTCATCGATGTTGACTCCCTCAAGGGCTGCAACGAGAGCCTTTACTCTTGCCTCATCAACCTCTACTCCAGCAGCTTGGAGTACGGCTTTTATGTTCTCTTCGGTTATTTCCTTACCAGCGGCGTGTAACAATAAAGCAGCATATACATACTCCATCTCCTTACACCTCCGAGTTATCTTTATTTTTTGTTATTTGATGCGCATCAACCAAACAAAGCTCCCAATCCAGCGAGAGCTTCCTCTTCTTCTTTCTCCTCTTCTTCCTCCTCTTCCTCAACCTTCTCCTCAGCCTTTTCAGCTGGCTGAGGCTGAGCCGCTATAACTTGTGCTTGTTGGTTTAAAAGTTCTTTGGTCTTCTCATCAAGCAACTCCTCTGGTAGCTCCTGGGCTATGAGCAATGCAACTCTGAATGCCTTGCCAAGTATGTCTCCAGCAGTCTCTTTGGTAATGTATCCCGCTTCCACAGCAACGTTCTTTGCACCAAGGAATGCCTTTTGGATGATTGCCTCGATTGTTTGCTTTGTTGGATATGCTACGTTTACGGACAAGTTGAACGCGTGCATATAAGCTTGTTGAATCATGCTGATGTACTGCTCCTCATCAATTGCAAGGACTTCCGGTGTGTAAACAATGCCGTCCTCGTAAGCGGCGAGCAACTTAAGTCCCACTTCAAGAGGTTCAATTCCCAACTGGTTAAGAATGTTAGCAAGCTGAGGAGTTATAATCTCGCCAGCTTTAAGCACTACGGTGTCTTTTTGAATCGAAACTTTACCTTTCTCAATTCTTGCGGGAATTCCTAAAGCCTGCATCTCACCTACGAGAGGTCCTGGTGAGAGAGGTGTTGGTCCTGCAGGAACTACAATGTCTCTTGGAGCTGGAACTCCAGGCTTAGCCGGAGCTGGCTTTTTACTCTCTTCTAAGAATTTGTAAAGCTTAAATGGGTTCATTTCTGTAACAAGGATACCTGCTCCACCCTGGATGTGATCAACAAGCTTTTCAAGGTCTGGATTATTGAGCTCCTGAGCAGCTTTTTTAATTGCAAGCTCGATTAAGGTGTTTCTTGAAACCCTAAGCACGGCTTTGCCCCTAAGGCTTTCCCTCATCTTTGATAAGGGGTAAGCTGGAACATCTGCCACGTCTACAAGGGCAACCACTGGGTAGCTCTTGATAAGCTTGGCAAGTTCTTCAACTTCCTTTTTCTTCCACTCAGCAACATGAGCCATCTATATCACCCCTCTATTTTTACAGCTGGGCCCATTGTTGTTTTGACGTATGCTGACTTAACTTGGTTCTCTCCTCTTTCGAGCTTTCCTATTATTGCATTAAGCACTGTTTCAATGTTCTCTGCAAGCTTTTCATCGTCCATGTCCTCTGTGCCAACTGGAGCATGTACTACTGGATTGTTCTTGAGCTGTATCCTTACAGTCTTTTTAAGCCTTTCAACAAATGGTGTAAGATCGGTTACTGTGGGTGGAACTACCACGGGCATCTTGTTTCTTGGACCTAAGTACCTACCAAGGTATCTACCAATCTTTGGCATTAGCGGAGCAGCTGCTATGAAAAAGTCATACTTCTTAGCTATCTTTCTCGCAGCCCTTGGGTTGCTCCCCAATTCCTCCAATTCCTCACCACTAATCACATCAAGCCCGAGCTTTTTAGCCGCCTCGGCAACGGCACCATCAGCGATGACCGCGATTTTTGGCTCCTTCCCGCGACCGTGTGGCAGAACAACCTCAAGCTTAAACCTGTTTTCAGGTTTTTTAAGGTCAATATCCTTGAGGTTTACTGCCACTTCGACGGTCTGTGTGAAGTTACGCGGCTTAGCCCGGGCTTTAGCCTCCTTCACCGCTTCCACGATTTTTTGCCTGTCAAAGGCCATTTTTCTGACCTCCTTCTTTTTTTATTTAAGCCGGAAGGAAAAATCAAAAGTTCGTAAAAGGAGAGATTTTTAAACTTTTCCCTCACTCTGCCTTTGCAAACACTTCATCATAAACTCCTTCGTCTATTTCCTTCTGCACTTCTCTTGGATCTTTACCTTCCACGGTAACTCCCATGCTCAGTGCCGTTCCTATGACTTCTTTGGCAGCAGCTTTTAGATCAGCTGCAAGCATTTGCTGCTTCTTTGCCTTTGCTATCTTGATAACCTGTTCCATTGTTAAATCTCCCACAATGTTTCTTGTTGGCTCGCTTGAGCCTTTCTCAAGGCCAAGCTCCTTCTTTATAAGCTGGCTTACTGGAGGAGTACCAACCTCAATCTCAAATTGTCTCGTCACTGGGTCTACAATGATCTTAACTGGAACCTGCATTCCCGCAAAATCCTTTGTCGCTTCGTTTATCCTATCAACTACTTGCTTAACGTTCAATCCTAGTGGACCAATTGCTGGACCCAATGGAGGACCGGGAGTAGCTTTACCACCTTCAACCAACACTTCAACAATTTGCTTTTTTGCCATTCTCTTCACCCCTCTACTCCTCTGAGCGTTTGCTTATAAGCCTAACGTATTCCCCTCTAACTGTAACGGGGATTGGTACTATAGCTCCGATGAGCTCAACAACAATCTCATCTTTTGCTTCATCAACTCTGACAACCTTAGCCTTTTCTCCCTTAAACGGACCGGCAATAAGCTCGACAATATCTCCAGGTTCAAATCCGCTAACTGCGGGTTTCTCTTCAAGGAAGTGCTCTATCTCGCTAAAGGCTATCTCACCAGGTAGGGTTCCTTTTGCATGCCTGATGCCCCTGATTGCCTCATCCACCGCTGCTTTCTCTGCAGCTTCAACAAAGATGTATCCTCTAACCTTGGAAGGAGCTAAAATTGCCCTAATAGGCAGGTTGTAGGTCTTTGCCTTACTGTAAATGAGCTTGGCAGTGTTCTCTTCCTGTCCAACTGTTACCCTTACTGCAAATATCTTCGACTCCATCTCTATCACCAAGGGAGTTATGCCCCACCTTCTATCAATGCACCAATAATGTGGATAAGCATGCCGATAAGGCCTATTAAAATAATCCCAATGCCCGTTATCTTAGCAGCAAGCTTATACTCCTTCCAACTTGGCTTTTTGGTCACAAGGAAAACTCTCTTCGACTCAGATATGAAGTTTTTAAACTTTTCTGTGTAGCTCTCTGCCATTTTTAACACCCCTCACGACTCTCAGACTTGACTATTCCCCGACTATTTAAAAGTTATGCTTATATCCTCTCAGTTTATTTATAAAGTTAAGGGAGAACAAAAAGCTAGAGAAATTAAAACAAAATTTAAAGCTCGGTTAAGTCGAGCTTAATAACTTTCTTTTCTTCCTCTGGGGAATATGAGATCTCAGATTCTTCAACTACTGCATATGGAGAGCTGACTCCAGTCACAACGACCATTACTCTAATTGTCTTTTCAAGATCTGGATCAAGCTGTATTCCCCATATCACTTGAGCCTCTGGATCAAGCTTGCTTGTCACGAGTTCAATTATCTGTTGTGCCTCTTCAAGTTTAACATCACTTCCCGCAATGCTTATTAAAGCCCCTTTAGCACCGCTTATGTCGACGTCAAGCAATGGGCTGTTTAATGCCTGTGTTGCTGCTTCCAAAGCCCTCTTTTCACTATCGCTCTCACCAATGCCAATCATTGCAACGCCGCCGTCTTTCATGACCGCCTTTACATCAGCAAAGTCAAGGTTAATTAGACCTGGCTTTGTAATTAGTTCTGTAATGCCCTTAACAGCCTGAACAAGAATTTCATCAGCAACTTTGAATGCCATGTGAATTGGCAAATTGGGCGCAACTTCCATAAGCTTGTCGTTCGGAATGACTATGACAGTGTCGCTGTTCTTTCTAAGCCTCTCAAGACCATATTCAGCGTTTTTAATTCTTCTTATTCCCTCAACAGTAAATGGAAGCGTTACTACAGAAACTGTTAACGCCCCCATTTTCTTTGCTAGCTCCGCAACTATTGGAGCGGCACCAGTTCCAGTTCCTCCTCCAAGACCGCATGTTATGAAGACCATGTCGGCTCCTTCAAGAGCATCTCTAATATCCCTCTCGCTTTCTTTTGCAGCCTCTTCGCCAACTTTTGGGTTGTTTCCAGCACCAAGCCCCCTTGTAAGCTCTTTACCAATGAGTATCTTTTTGTGAGCTTTTATCTTTAAAAGATCCTGAGCATCAGTGTTAACAGCAATTATCTTGGCACCTTGAATTCCAACTTCCATCATTCTATTAACGGTGTTACAGCCTGCACCACCGACACCGATGACATATATCTTTGCCTGCACTTGCTCTAGTATTTTCTTAAGCTCCTCATCAATGTCAGAAGATGGGGCCTGTACTTCAACTGGAGCATTTGCCTCGGCGGAGGTTCTTTCTATCGCGTTTTCAATTAGTTTCAACATCTTTTCACCCTCCCATATCGATAACAGTTCTAAATGTTTCTTCACATTCTCTACATATATAAACCTTAGCCAAATTAGTTCAGCCGATATTTAAATGTGTACTTTTAAAGCTTTAAGCATTTCGCTTCTTTTGTTAGTCTTTGATAAATTCCAAGCCTAGTTCTTCAGCTAAATTCCTTGCAATTTGCCTGGTTTCCCCTTTACTACCCTTCCAATCAACATAAATAGCATCAACGTTCCCTGATGTTCTTTCTATGGCCCTAACAAGCATTTCCCTCGACAAGGGATGTGCGTACTTTGCGGCTATATGGGAAAAAGCAATATCCGAAGTCAGTGCTCTTTTTGTTTGTTTGGGAGCGTAATGGCCTCCACCAATCCCAATTGCAGTTTTGAATTTGCTTTTTTGATAATTTTCCAACACGTATAAAATCGTCTCTGCAACTATTTCTCCGGCTTCCTCGTTTTTCCATTCCTCTTCGCTGGAGCCAATCTCTATAAAAAGAGAAGGCACTTCAAGCTCACTCGGACCATGATGTGTTGCCTCGTAGCATACAGTCCAATCCAGGGTATTTAATTCATGCAACTTTAGAAGTGCAAGCTTCATTGCCTTGGGTTCTGCAATAGCTAAGCTTTCATCTTTTCCTCCGTACATAGCCTTTCCCCAGTTTCCAGTTACATGGGTCGTTAAAGCCGGGAGCTTTTGCTGACTTGAATGCCTAGATGCGAAGATTATTATCTCCGGAGTTATGTTAAGCTGCTTTGCTATCTCTCTGTCTAGATTATCGTAGTATATCATTTCCCTATTTGTTGTCAGGAGGAGAGCATCTCCCCAACGATAAACCCGATTCTTATCGAATTCCTGCTCTGTCTCTTTGAACCCAAAATGTTCAATCAACTTATGCTTAATGTTCATGGATGCTAAATCAACACTGGTTGTCATTATAACCTTCATCCTTATCCCCTATGAGGCATTGAGTTTTGGCATAAAAACCTTAACGTTCTAGCATCAAAATCATTCAGCTCTACATATGACATAGAAAAAGATGTAGATTCTTTCAAAGATAATCTCTCTCAAATGTGTTGCCTTGATTTAAGTAAATATATTTCCAGAAAATTTTCAATCACAGCCCAAAATAATCAAAAACTAATGATTTACGGACAAGTAAAAGTTTACGACCGTAAAGTATATAACGAGACATAAATACAAAACAAATACTGTAATGTATATGAAATTATTTGGATGTACAAAAAAGGAGATGTGAAAAATGAAGTGGAAAGCAATTGGTTTGATATTGGTTTTGGCCCTTGGTTTGATTGTTTCGGGCTGTACACAAAAAGCGACACAAACTCAGACAACAACCCAAGCCCAAGAAATAACCATCTATACCGGTGGAACTGGAGGAGTTTACTTCCCCCTCGGTTCCAAGTATGCAGAGATCTTAACTAAAAATGGTGTCCCAGCTAAGGCCGTTACAAGCGGTGCAAGCGTGGCAAACGCAAAGGCAATTGGAGATGGAACCGCCCAAGCAGCAATCCTCCAGAACGACGTAGCTTACTACGCCTACAACGGTCTCTACATGTTCGAAGGGCAAGCAATAAAGAACATTAGAGGAGTTGCCGCCCTTTATCCAGAGACAGTCCAATTTATTGTTAGGGCAGACAGCGATATTAAAACACTTCAAGATTTGGCTGGAAAGAAGGTGGCCATAGGTGCCCCAGGAAGCGGAACTGCTGTTGCTGCAGAACAAGTACTTAGAGCAGCTGGTGTATGGGACAGCATTGAAAAGGTGAACCAAAAGTTCAGCGAGGCTTCACAAAGCCTTAAGCTCGGCCAAGTTGACGCGGCCGTTATAGTCTCCGGAATTCCAACCCCGTCAGTTAACCAAATAGCCGTCCAGACACCGGTTAGAGTCCTTCCAATTCCAGATGACATTCTTAACAAGCTCAAACAACAGGGGTACATATTCTACGTTAGACAGGTCGTTCCAAAGGGAACCTACAATGGTGTTGAAGAGGACACTCCAACCCTAGCCGTTAAAGCAATGCTTGCCGTGAGTGCCGACCTTTCAGAAGACACGGTTTACAAGATGACTAAGATATTGTTCGAAAACGTCGACCAACTTAGGGCAGTTCACCAGAAAGCCCAACTTATAAGCCTAGAAACAGCTCTTGACGGTATGAGCATACCACTTCACCCCGGAGCAATAAAGTACTATGAAGAGAAAGGCCTAAGCATTCCAGAAGAGCTTAAAGGGTGAATCTTTTGAAGAGGTTTCTTTTTTTGCTTCCTTTTCTTATAATACTCCTTTTTCCCGCAAATGTTCTTGTAATAAGCGATGGGACTCACTCGTATGTGAGCCTTCTTGGTGAGAAGGACATAAAGATCGCCTACATCCACAGTGTTCAGAGAAGTGAAATCATAGAAGAGCTTAAAGTCAACAAAACAGGCTTATACGTCACTGGAATGTGGTGGAAGGACTTCGGAGCGGGCCTTCCAGAGGACATCCAATACTTGGAAAACGGCTATTATGTCAAAAAAGTCAATATTCTTCTTGGGAAAAGTCTCAGCTTTTGGTTTATTCCCTTGAATCATGCAAAAATTAGCGTGAACGAAGAAGTTATATTGTCTCCAACCAAAGAAACCCTTGTGAATTTTAATGTGAAGAAATGTCCACTTATACTTGTAATAATGAGGAGGTGCTGATATGGAAATCGAAGAAAAATTTGAAAAAGCAGAGGAGATAGTGCTAGAAAAAACAAGAACCCTCCCTCCAAAACTCGAAAATGTGATAAAAATAGCTGCAATCTTAATAGGTATCTATGAAATCCTTTTCATATTTAACTTCAACTATACCCTCTATGATCTCTTCTCGAAAATGGGGATAAGTATTTCCCCATTAAAAATAACCTTCCAGACAAAGCAAGGAGAAGCTTTCGTTCTTGCAATGATTCTCTTAATAACATACCTTCTCTATCCAGTAAAGAAGAAGGAGCAATATCTCAAAAAAGTTCCGTGGTATGACTATATCCTAGCAGCACTTGGAGTTATCTCTTCAATGTATTTGTTCTTTGTGTATCAAAGGTACGCCACATATGCAGAGGTATACATGACCGATGTTATTTTTGGCGTGATGGCAATAATATTGGTGCTGGAAGCAACAAGAAGAGTGCTTGGATGGGTTCTTCCGCTTGTTGTAGTTGTGTTTTTGCTTTATGGAATAAACAACATAGGGTTTAACTGGATCAGGTTTACCCAGCAGCTGTATTTCGATGAGGGAATCTTCGGAATCCCATTCTTTGTTATGACAATTTATGTCTTTGCTTTTGTGTTTTTTGGAGCATTTTTGCTAAAAATTGGGATAAGCGATTACATAACGGAGTTCATGATATCTCTCTTTGGCTCCCGTCCAGGAGGACCTGCAAAATCTGCAGTTGTCTCAAGTGGATTGATGGGAACTGTAAGCGGTTCAAGTGTTGCCAACGTTTTAACTACGGGAACTTTCACTATCCCCCTAATGAAAAAAGCCGGCTATCCCCCCGAGGTTGCCGGAGCCGTTGAGCCTGTTGCTTCCACTGGTGGACAGTTAATGCCCCCTATAATGGGTGCAGCCGCATTTATTATGGCTGAATTTCTTGGAATTCCCTATAACAAGTTAATCATAGCAGCCGTGCTCCCTGCTTTGGTCTATTATTCGGGCGTTTATCTGTTCATAGACCTAGAGACAAAGAGACTTGGACTAAAAGGAATGCCGAGGGAGAAATTCGCACCTCTTAACTATTTCATTAGAAAGCTCTACATACTACTCCCAATAGCCGTTATTACAGTGGCGTTAGTTTGGGGAATTCCCCCGCACATATCCGCAATTTCTTCTCTAGGGATAGCAATCTGGGTTGCCTGGATATCAAAGGACAACATCAAAGGGCATGAGGGAATTTACGTAGCTTCAGTAATAATAACCACGATCCTTATGTTTACCGGCAGAGAAATAGCATTGCCAGTGACAATAGTCCTTATTTTGCTTGCATTATCCTTAATAGTATTGTCTTTTTCAACCAAACTGCTGGAATTTAACGAAAAGCTGTACATAAGCTTGCTCTTCATTCTGTTTATAGCCCTAACCAAGTACCTGGGAATGAGAAAAGAGCAAATACTGCTGATGAGCGGCGTCATGGGGATAGTTTTCTCGCTAATAGTTGGGTATATCTCAAAAAGTGAAGATGGTAAGAAAATGTACTCAGCCACCTACGAATCCATGATCGATGCTGGGAAAACAAGTACAAGTGTAATGCTGGCAGCAGCAAGTGCTGGGCTTATCCAAGGGGTACTTACAATGACAGGACTTGTAACAAGCTTGGGGTACAGATTAATCGACTTAACGGCAGGAAACCTTTGGCTTTTACTTGTATTAACTATGATATTCAGCCTAATCTTAGGAATGGGAGTGCCAACAACGGCAAACTATATAATAACATCTCTTGTAGCTGCTCCAGCAATATATAATGCAGTCTTAGGTTTACAGCCCTATAGCTCTCCCGTCCCTGGATTTACAACTCCAATAGCTTTGCTGGCAGCACACTTCTTTGTATTCTACTTTGGAATACTTGCCGATGTTACTCCACCAGTAGCTTTGGCTTCTTATGCAGGTTCAGCTTTAGCGGGAGGAGATTTCTGGAAGACAGCAATGAATGCCGTGAAATATGCCTTAGCCGGATACATCGGCCCATACATTTATTTCAACCATCCAGAAATGTTCTTAATAACTGTGGAGAAGTGGACAGCAACAACAGCTCTCCAAGTACTTTACGATTTCGGAGCTACACTTTTAGTCATGTATCTCTTGGCGATAGCACTTACTGGCTGGTTCCAGAAAAACCTCAGAAAGGAAATAAGAGCAGTTATTGGAGCAATAGGATTTGCCGCAGCAAGCCTTCATATAGTTCCGGTTGCAATTGGAGTAGTAACTGTCGTAGGGCTTAGGCTTTTTGGGAAAAAGCTCATGGGCTGACTTCTTCTTTTGTTTTTTGCAGTTCCTCAATTATTGATTGAGTGAGGTTTTGAATGTTCTGAGCAGCATTTAAAACGGTTCTTCTGATTAGTTGAACTACAACAAAGATTATAATCATGACAATGGCTATCATCATTAAGTACTCTATAGCTGCCTGAGCCTTTCTTTTCATCCTTTCATCCTCCGAGAGCTTGGGCTATCTGCTTAGCAACAAAGCCTGAGGCTATTATAAAGCCAATTGCGACTGCAGAGGTTATTATTACAAACTCAATTATCTTATCCAAAATATACATGAGCACCTTCTTCTCTTTTTCACTGAATTCCATATGACCACCGCTTTTAGAATAATGCATAAAGGACTAATAAATCTTTAGCTAAAGAAAGAAGTAAAGGTTAATAAAGCATGACTTCAAAGCCGAGCTCACTTAGCAAATCAGCAAGCTCTTCACTGTCTACATACGCAAGGAGATGATGATTCCCAAGGGTTCCATCGATGAAATCTTTTGCTTCCATGATTTTGAGTTTCATTTGAGTTCTGCACCTGTGCTCGCTCTTTTCCTGTTCCACAACTTCAACACCTGCCACTACAACTTTTCTACCCCTAATTTTCAGGAGAGATGCTTTTCCTCTGGGAAGGCTTACTGCTACTCCAACCCCCTTTCCGCTCTCAAAGTGAGATCTAAGAATGTAATTACCTATCAAGGGTGCTGTACAGTGAGCCAATATTATATGATTTTCTCCATAGTCTGCTATATTGCCCATAAACGCAGGCTTATCAAAGAATTTCCTTATTAATACCATCCCCAATAATGAGTTTAGTTCTCCCTCACACGCAGCAGGAATTCCTTCAGCGTTAAACATTGCCAGAGCTAAACATGGAGTAGCTTTAAGCTTGTTCAGCATCTCAAAGCATCCTATTGCAAATCCATCCAAGTTATAGTCGTCAATTATCTTTCTGAGGGCTACATATATCCTACCTGCTTTCACGAGGTCTTCTCTCTGAGGTTCCTTGATTTCCTTGGCTTTTGCAATTATTTCTTCAATGGCTTTCCATCCTTCAGCTTCTGTTGTCGATTCGTAGTATTCGTAGAACTTCTTCAGGCTTATATGCACATAAGGAAGCTCAAACTTTTCATTTATAAGCCATACGGAGGTTCTTCCAATCAATCCCAACCTAAGGTTTAGGAACTTACTCAACATCTCTTTCATGTCATCATAACCAAGGATAGCGGCTTTAAGCTCATCAAAGCTTTTCACCAACGTTGCTGGGATTAACCTGTCCCTAAAATACTCCCTAAGCTCTATTGCCGCAGCAATTGAGTTATTAAATGAATCTCCAAAGAGGATTACTGGTTTTCTATAGTATGCAAACTCTTTGAGAGCATTTTCAGTACCTCCAGTTAGGGGATACAAAACTATAACATCAACGTCCTTGAAGTTTACTTCCCTTGTTTCTGACTTTGAGGATACAAACGCTCCTCCCTCAATTTCAAACTCATTGGCAAGCTTCATTAGAAATTCGGAAGCTTTCTTTTCAAAGGCTTTTGGATTTGCCAGTTCACTAATTCCAAAGGCTACTCCCACTTTCATTTTACAACCTCCAATAAAGGTTGAGAGCACTGAAATTTAAGGTTACCGTTTTAAAGTCAATGAACAATAATAAATTGTGGTGAAAATGATCCGCTTTGTGCTTGACACGAGCATCTTTGTTAATCCGGATATTAGAAATAAGTTTGGGGAAAACCCTACAGAGGCCATGAAAAAATTTTTAGAGTACGCGGAGAGGCTTTTTGGTAGGGTTGAATTCTACATGCCTCCGGGTATCTACAAAGAGGTAACTCATTTTGTTGAACTCGAAGAAGTTTCTCCCGATATTGAGCTTTATATAATCAAAAAGCCTCCCAACGTACATGACATTAAAATACCTGCTTTTGTCGTTTATGAACTCATTGACGATATTAGAAGGAGGATAGACAAAGGCCTTAGGGTTGCTGAAAAGGCTGTGAGAGAGAGTGTAATAGACACGCAAAATGTGGACGCAATAATCCAGAGACTTAGGAGAAACTACAGAAGGGCTCTACGAGAGGGAATTGTGGATAGTAAAGAAGATTTTGAGCTTATTCTTCTGGCTAAAGAACTTGATGCCACAATTGTTTCTGCAGATATTGGAATCTTAACGTGGGCTCAAAAGATGGGGATTAAGTGGATAGATGCGGCAAGGTTTAAGGAGGTTCTGGATGAACTCGTAGAAAAGATAGGGTAAATAGTCCAGAGAATCTAAATGATCACTCCTCCCAGATGCTCTTCCACTCAAATTCATCTTTTTTCTCTTGGATCTCATCAATCTCTACCTTAGGTTCTTCCTTATGGCTCATTAAAGCAAGCCATAAGAATGCAAACGGGCCGGTTAGAATGAGGAGCATGATAAAGACCAGAATCTTCTTTTGTTTTTCGTTCATGATTTTAGATTAGATCTTTAGATATATGAAAGTTTTTATAGGGAGTGCAAAAAACATCTTCAGGTGAAAAAATGAGCAATCTCATTATTAGAAAAGCCCAAGAGTCAGATTTGACTGAAATCAAAAGCCTCATGATAGAACTCATTGAAACTCTAGAAAGCCAAGAGGGCATAGATGAAAATGCTGTATTTGAGAACTGCAAAAAACTTCTAACGACTCCAAATGCATATTTACTAGTTGCAGAGTTGAACGGAAAGGTGGTAGGAGCTCTCCATTTAAACATCCGTAGAACAATTCTCCACTCTGCACCTTCTGCACTAATTGATGAACTCGTTGTATCTAAAGAACTTAGGAACCAAGGAATAGGAAGAAAATTGATAAAAGCCGCTATGGAACTATGTAAAGAGCTGAGATGCGCCGAGATTGAAGTGAGCACGGAGATTAGTAACCTCAAGGCGAGGGAATTCTACAAAAGCATGGGCTTCGAAGAGGTTGGAATCTTATTAGAAATGGATTTGGATTGAAAAAGAAAAGCTCAAATCTGATCAAGAAGCTTTTTACGTTTCTCTTCATATTCCTCTTGGGAAAGAACTCCCATATCATGAAGCTCTTTAAGCTTTTTGAGTTTTTCTAGAGGATCTTCTTGAGATTTAGGGGCTTTAATTCCTCTTTCCATACGTATGCCTCTACTCACAACTTCCTTTGGCTTGTGAATAGTCCACTCTTCGCTCATCAAATGCTTTTTCCTTTCGATTGAGACTGGTTCAACCGCAACTTCGTTTAATGCATCCCTTATCGATTCTATAGCTTTTCTCGCTTCTTCCTTATCCATTCTTTGAAGTCTAATCTCGCTACCATCTTCCTTTTTAATCAGAAACTCGGAATACAGCTTGCCGACTTTAACGTACACTTGCTCCAGTTTCTCATAGGGGATGGCCGTTAGTTCATACCTCCCCAGGATTTTCTCATCGATATACATTATTCTCCTGTCTGTAACAACAAGCCATTTTGGTTTGGCCTCTAGGCTGAACTTCTTTTTTATAGCATACAGGACTTTCTCATCGGGAGAAAGATTTTCCAAGATTCCCTTTGGAAGCTTTTCTTCCATGCAGCTCACCTCCTTCACTTTTCGCTTAGAAACTATATAACTTTGTTCATTGCAAAAAATAAAATAAAAAGGCAGTTACCTCCTTCTCCTCAAAAGCAGGGGAACAAGAGATAATATTGCAAGTAATCCTACACCACATGTTCCCCCGGCTGCACTTGACGTTTGGGTTTGTGTTGGTGAAGTGCTTGAAGTTTCTTGAGTGGTTGATGAAGAAGTTGTAGATGGAGATGGTGAGCTTGATGTGGTCTCAGGAGTAGAGGGGGTTGGGGAAGGAGGGCTCGAAGTTGTGGTCTCACTTGGAGTAGAGGTTGTCGTCGTTTCCGTGGGTGTGGGGGCTTGAGCCTCTTTCACTGTAATCGTAACCCGCTTCACGTCCTCTCCTCCTTTATCGTCTCTTACAGTCAGCGTTACCGTGTAGTTGCCCCCGTTCGCATAAACGTGGCTTGGCTCGGAATCCGTTGAGGTGCTCCCATCTCCAAAGTCCCAGCTCCAGCTCACTATGCTCCCGTCCCTGTCAGTGGACTTATCGGCGAAGCTTACCTCCTCTCCGGCCTTCGGCTCCTTGGGCAGGAAGGTAAAGTCCGCGGTTGGGAGGTAGTTCTTCGGCTCGACCTTTATCTCCTTCGTGTAACTCCCCTTAAGTCCACTCTCATCCTCTACGGTTAGCATGACGGTGTAAGTTCCAGGTGTAGAGTAGACATGCTTGGGGTTTCTATCGCTAGAGAAAGTTCCATCTCCAAAGTTCCAGCTCCAGCCAGCAACGCTCCCATCTGGGTCTGTGGAGCTGTCCATGAAGCTCACTTCCTCGCCTTCCTTTATCTCCGACGGTGAGTAGCTGAAAAAGGCATTCGGTTTTTCATTGTGCTGTACATTGATCGTTGCTGTGCACGTCGAATTAGCATTCCATGGATCGTAGACCGTTAGAGTCACGGGGAAAGTCCCCTTATCTTCGTAAACATGCCTTAGCTCGGTGTAGTTACCCTCCAGAGTGTAACCATCACCAAAGTTAATTTCCCATCTCATTGAGCCATTTTCAGGGTCATTAAGGTGTAAGTTGAAGCCAACATGGAGGGGCATCTTACCAGTACTGGGAGTTGCATTTATAGAGCACTCCGGCGGCTTGTTAATCATCCTCAGCACGTCAAAGTTTATCTTGAAAAAGCCCATGTTTATGAAAATCGGGCTCTGTTCCCTCTGTTCGTAGTAGATCCCCTTGCTCGGAACGTAGAAGTCGAGGACTAAATGTCCATCCTCGCTGTCCGTGTAAATAACCCCCGTTGCGTTGTACCATTTGTTTCTGTCCTCAATCCTCCCCCCATACGCTACCAGCACCGAAGTTTCATCCGAAAACTTTACCTCATGGGTTGTGACTTTCTCGTAGCCGTAATCACCCTGAACCGAACCTTCAACTCCTGCTATAACCCTGCTTCCAAGAGAAGCTTTCACGTAGAGAGAAACTCCAACTGAAAACGTGTTTGTACTACCTTCCCAATTGAGCTGCTTAGTATAGTGTTCATAGGAACTCTGAACGTCACTTGCCTCTATCGTGAACATTCCAAGGACATTAGCAGGCTCGTAGTTTTTGAGGTCTGTTATCCTAGTGGGGTACGTGTTGATATCTCCTATCTCATGAAGGGCCGAGTCGTAACTCTCGAAGTGAACATTGGGTGGTCCCTTAGGGATTGACACAAGAATGTACTGCCGCTTGCCGTTTACTACAGCGAGCTCAGGTGGTGAGATTATGGGGAACTCGTAGAGATCGTAGTCAGTGCTCACGTATATCGCACCATCTGCCATGTCCGCGAGCATCTTTTGGGTTATTGCTGTTTCATACACCTCCCCCCTCTCGCGCTGGAGCTTGTAACCAAGCGATGTCTTCAGCCCTGCTTCGGTAGTTAAGAGACCGGGCATTCCCTGCTTGTACCGGAGGTCAATAGTGAGCTTCACGTCATGGGTAGATTTGATTGATGCAACTGACTCTTCCGTCTGCTTGCTCGTGTACTCGGCGTAGAACTTCCCGGTCTCGTTTATGGCGTCATAGTCCACGGGTGGAGAGTTTATCACCGCAATGACCTGATTCACAACGTGGAGGGTGGCTTTATTAGGAGGGCCCACAACTATGGAGTCTCCATTCACGTCCCCAACGGCCAGACCGGCACCATATGTGAATTCTGTCTTCAAACCGTTAGGTCCGTTCAGTAGGTTTCCCTCCATGTCATAAACCCTTACCCTTCCATCATCTTGTGAGGCCCAGACTATCTCGTCAAGGCCATCAGAGTTAACATCTCCGACTACCATCCTATCGCCCTTTTTAAATGAAATCGGGAAATAACTCAGCTCCTTGAGTGAGTAAGCGTTGTTCTTGTACTCTATGCTGAAAACATGGATTCCTCTCTTCTCTCCACTGTTGTCATTATCCTGTGTCGCTATGACGAGTTCTGGTTTTCCATCAAAGTTAACATCTCCTGCACTAACTTCGTCCCTCTCGGTGAGGTCGAAGTACTTGTCGATGTCGAGGGTGGTCACAGGGACTATCACCTCGTAGCCAAAGCCCGGTTTCATGTAGTGGTCCTCCATGATGCGGAGCTCGTTTTCGTCGTGGTCGGCGAGTATAATCTCATCGGAGATTCCGTCCCCGTTGGCGTCCATCCCGGTGATGCTGTCCCCGTACTCGAACTCAATGTCGCCCTCGCCCGGAACGTACATGAGGCCGCGTTCTATGATAATGATGCGGTCCCTGCTCCTGTCCGCCACGTATAGGCGGTAGTGTCCCCTTACTTCCCCTGTTTCTTCGTCCACGTAGCCCCAGAATGCGCAGGCCAGATCGTCCCCGCTCTCAAAGTGGACGTCCCACTTCCGAAGTTCGTTCCCGTACATGTCGTATATGTAGACCTTGTCCGTGCTCCTGTCTCCCTGGATTATCTCATCCTTCCCGTCTCCGTTGATGTCGCACGTTATAAGCTCATCCCACTTCTCGTAGCCCGTGTGGAACTGCACCACGTAGCCGCCGCTTTTATCTTCAAAACCCCAGATGTAGTCTCCTCTGTCACCTATGATGATTTCATTATCTTCAATTACCTTACCCTCGATACCGTTGATAAGATTCGCGTCTTGAGCCTTTGCTTTTGGTAAGAAGATTCCAAATAACAAAGATAAGAGAAAAAAGAGGATTAACAGCTCTTTTATCCTCATGACTTTTCCCTCCAGAGCTTGCAAAGGCTTGCAGAATAGCAAACCTAAGCAAACTTACTATCAGTTTGGAATTTAAAATATATAATATTTTTGTTTGTTTGTGTAAACTATTATTGAAGTAACTTGAATATAATTAAACTACATTTAAATCTATGGCAAGTTAGAAAAACTTATTATTCGTGTCACCATTTTTCTTCTGGTGATCCTATGAACTTTAAAGAAAAACCACTCATCGGAATGGTTCATCTCAAGCCTCTGCCTGGATCATACCTCTACCAAAATGATATTGACGAAGTCATTAACCATGCACTAGGAGAAGCAAAAAAATTAGAAAGAGTGGGATTTGATGCAGTAATGATTGAGAACTTTAACGATGTGCCTTTTTCGAAAACTGTTGAGCCTATAACTGTTGCCTCTATGAGCGTCATCGCAAAAGCAATAAGAGATGAAATCTCCCTCCCACTTGGCATAAATGTCCTAAGAAATGATGCCATAGCGGCTTATTCTATAGCATATGCCACAAAGGCGGATTTTATTAGAGTGAATGTCCTAAGCGGAGTTGCATATACCGACCAAGGAATAATCGAGGGAGAAGCTCATAAACTTGCAAGACTCAAAAAACTCCTCCCTTCAAAGATCAAGATTTTTGCAGACGTTCACGTTAAGCATGCCTACCACTTCGGAGATTTTGAGGAGGCTTTGAGGGATACTATTGAAAGAGGATTGGCAGATGCCGTGATAATCAGCGGAAAAAGAACGGGCAAGGAAGTAGAAATGGAGAAGCTAAAACTTGCCAAAGAACTTTCAAGTGTTCCTGTTTTGGTTGGCTCTGGGACAACTTATGAGAATTTACCAAAGCTGTGGAGCTATGCAGATGGGTTTATTGTCGGGACATGGATCAAAGAAAACGGAGACACAAAGAAGGACATCGACCTAGAAAGGGCAAGAAAGTTGGTAGAGCTGGCAGAAAAACTCCGAAAAGGACACAAAGGTTAAATACCATACCTTTCCGTTCTCATTTTTTATGGTTAAAATAATACATATGAAGTTTTATTTGGCTGAAAGGAGCTTTAGAGTGGTAATGAGGCATTACTTATAGGAAATAGTATCCTAAAATTAGTTATAACTATCTACAGCCAATACGAACTTTTCAATTTTCTAAATTTTAGTGTTTATGTTCCATGTGGAGGAATCGATAATGAGAAAAAGTTGGGTGTTGCTAAGTTTGATTCTTAGTCTAAGCTTGATGCTTTCTCCAGTTACTGCCCATTTTGATCCTCCTGACTCTCCTGCAATAATGGTAACCGTGTGGCTCCTGGGAGTCGCCACTACGGAGGACATGGACGATGGTTTGAACGGCTATACCGACATAACCGGAACCTACAAGGTATCCCAAAGCGGTCACGAGGCCAGTGCAGGGAATTTGGGACTCATCTTTTACGACTGGGACACACTAAAGGGGCGCATAGGATACATCAAAAAGGAACCCCTTTACTCCCACAGGGAGTGCACCCCAATGAACGACGTGACGGTGAGCTTTAACCTGGAGGAGTCCAACAGCATGTTCGCGAATGGGAAGATAGGCTCGGGCTCAATAAAGGTGACAAAACCCGGAAGGTACACCGTAAACGCGGGTAAGGGGAAGGTTCTCATAGAGGTCACCGTGACGAAAACCCCAATAGCCTCGGAGGAATGTTCCTACTTCGAAGACCAGCCCGAGGGTTATGCCAGCAGCATTGTTACGAGTTCGGGAGGCTACGTTTACGACTGGCAGCTTGCGAATATGATAAACATGTGGATCGCCAACAGGACGGGCTACGCTAACATGGTCTTTATCTTCAACCAGTGCTTTGGAGGGGGCATGATAGACGACCTTAAGGAGAAGCTCAAGGGGACGGGGGACGCGGCTTTTATGAGCGCCTCGAAACATAACAAGCCATCATGGGGTCTTGCAGACAGCTACAACCCAAGCAGATGGCCCGAAATGGTTAAGAAAGGATTCACCCGCCCTGAGGACTACTACCCAAAGGAGGTTGGAGAGGAGCTTGCGAAGACCGGTAAAGAGGCCCCAACAATGAAGGAGGTTGCCAAGAGAGCCGAACAGGAAGACCTTCTTGGTCCCTACGGCTCGGACTTTAGAGAGAGGCCTCAATACACCTCCGTCGGCAACGGGGACAACATAAGGATAGGCAAGAAGGCCGATGGCTCAGCCGTGAAAAGCAAGCACGCCATTCTCTTCGCAGGGGACGCCAACCAAAAGAGGCACTGGAACAACATGGACAGAATGTACAAGGCACTCAAAAAACAGGGCTTCAGCGATGCAGACATAATAGCCCTTGCCGGAAACGGGAAGACCATGTCCAACGGTACCAGCGTTCCGGGCTACATTGACGGTCCGGGAACCAAGAAGACCCTCTACGAGGCCATAGTTAATGTTAGCAAGAAGATGAACAAGGACGAGCAGCTTATATTTTGGGTCTCCGACCACGGAAACAGAGAACGAATAGAACTTGCGGTGCTCCTCGATCTCATTGACCCTGTAACGGAGCCAATACCTCCCAAGAAAACCGCAAGGAGGCCGGGGCAGGTAACATGGGACCTTGACGAGGAGTTTTTGAAGGCGATGGAACTCGATTCTGACAATCGGCCCTACGTTAGCGTACTGGTGGAAGCGACTCCCGAGATAATGGAGTTTGGGGAGTATGTGCTCAAGAACATAGAGCTGTATATAAACAAAAACGAGCTGAACATAACTCTAATAGAGCCCATAACGGCGTACGATACCGATCCGGACTTGGATGCGTTCGAGCTTGTGTTCCCCGTAGATGAGGAGCTTCTCGGAGAGGAGAACCTAATCGAGGTTGGCTGGGGAGGAAACCCTGAGGAGTTCATAAAGTACCGGATCATAGGGCTCATCATCAGCACCGGCGGCATAAACGAGCTGGAGGCCGAGTTTGAGGAAATCGAAGAGCCGGAAGAGGAGAAAACTCTGTTCGAATTACTAGAGGAGTACGTCCCGACGTACAACGAAAATGTAGACACCCTTCCCGACATCGTTAAGCGGATTGCGGGAAACGAGCGGATAGACCTGGAGATAACCCTCGAGAATGGGAGTAAACTCAACATAGGTGTTGTGACTGAAGGAGCCCGCATAATTGAATTTTCAGAAGGAAAAATCCCAGAGCCCACAATGAGAGTGTGGACCACAGAAGAAGTTGTAAGGGGTATTCTAGACTCAGAAGATCCTATTAGAACTGGGTTATATGCACTAAAAACCGGAGAGATAAAGTACAGTGGAGTTGGACTCGGAAAATCACTGAAGATCTTTGGTACAAAAATCATTATAAAAATCTACAGATTTGCGGAGGTAATAGGAGACATAGTTGGTTAATCCCCCTCTTTTTCAAGTTTTTTGATAATATAAGATGCATACCACTCAGGCCAGTTTTCGTCTCTTTTACCAATCTCTTTTTCATATTGGGCATGTGTTTCCTCAGCTTCTTTTAAAAGCTCTGCAAGTCTCTCTTTTGTAAGATTACACATAACTTTCACCAAGAAAAAAGTTAACTTCCAGATATTTAAAAGTTTGGAGAACAAAAAATCCCTCAAAACAAATTTGGTGCGGTGGCCGGGATTTGAACCCGGGTCACCGGCTTGGAAGGCCGGTGTCCTAGACCAGGCTAGACTACCACCGCATGCCAGCTGTTTTAACATGAGTGGATTTGGATTTATAAAGTTTGCGATGAGGGAAGGTTTTTAAACCCTCCCTAGAACACAGTTTTGAAAGAATAGAAATGGGTTTTTAGGTGATGAGCATGAAGAAGTTCGCGGTTATTTTGGGACTTCTCTTGATAGCAACAACCCTTGGATGCATTACACAGAGTCAAACATCAACAGAGAGCACGAGCACGGTAAAAGAAGAGCAAAAGCTTGTTATCTACTCCTACGACAGCTTTGAATATCTAGCAAGTGAAGTAATTCCAAAATTTGAAGAGAAATACGGAGTTAAAGTTGAACTCCAGCTCATTGGAGATGCTGGAGAGGTTCTAAACAGGTTAATTCTGGAAAAAGATAACCCAAGAGCCGATCTAGTTATAGGAATAGACAACAGTCTTTTAGCAAAGGCAATCGAAGCTGGAGTACTAGAACCTTACAAACCAGAGAACATAAACCTCGTTCCAGAAAACCTCATCTTTGACCCGACGTTTCACCTAACCCCCTACGATTATGGATATATTGCAATAAACTACAGGGAGGATATGGTGCAAAATCCCCCAAAGAGTCTTGAAGACCTCACAAAACCGGAGTGGAAAGGAAAGCTCGTTATTGAAGACCCTAGGACGTCTTCTCCAGGAGCTGCATTTTTATTGTGGACAATAGCAGTATATGGAGATGATGGATATCTCTACTACTGGGAGAAGCTTAAGGAGAATGACGTCCATATAGTTAAAGGATGGACAGAAGCTTGGACAGCTTTTATGAACGGTGAATTCCCTCTAGTGCTTAGCTACGCTACATCACCAGCTGCAACAGTCTATTACGACAACATAACCTACGTTAAAGCTATAGCCTTCGAAGAGGGCAACTACATGCAGATAGAGGGAGCAGGAATAGTAAAAGGTGCAAAGAACAAAGAGCTGGCAAAGAAGTTCATAGAGTTCATGCTCACAGAAGACTTCCAAAGTGCTATTCCCACCAACCAGTGGATGTATCCCGTAAACCCGAACGTTGAACTGCCAGAAGTGTTTAAATATGCCCTTCAACCAGAAGAAATAAAACCCGTAACCCTCGACCCAGAATACGTAAAGGAGAACTTCGAACGCTGGATTAAGGAATGGACGGCTCTAATGGTAGAAGGAAAGAGCCCAGAAGAGATAATAGCTTCAAGGGGATGAGCTAAGTATTGAAAAGCTTTTTACTTTTATTCCAACTTTTTTTGGTATCTTTTCAATTGAAAATGGGATCTCATCCAAGAATCTTTCTGCGATTATAACCTTGCCCTCCACATCAATCTTGAGCCGTATTCTACCCGGGAGCAGTTCGTAGTCCACTATTTCTCCCGTGTCCCCCTCTTCGATATAAACGCTCTCCGGCCTGAAGAATATCTTTACTCTCCCTTCCCTTTTAACTTCAAAGCAAAGGCTTCCAACATATGCTTTTCCCTCTTCTGCGTTAACCTCTAAAATGTTAGAAAGACCTAAAAACTTGGCTACAAACTCATTCTTTGGGTTGTAGTAGAGATCCAATGGATTCCCAACCTGCTCTATCTTTCCAACGCTCATAACGGCTATCCTATCACTTATTGCCATAGCTTCCTCCTGATCATGCGTTACGTAGATTGTAGTTATTCCAAGCTCTTTTTGGATTCTTTTTATTTCTCCCCTAAGCCTTTCTCTTATTTTTGCATCGAGATTGGAAAGGGGTTCATCCAAAAGCAAAAGCTGGGGTTCTATCACCAAAGCCCTTGCCAGTGCAACTCTCTGCTGCTGACCGCCGCTCAGCTGCTCAGGATAACGGTCTTCGAATCCCTTCAAACCTACAAGCTCAAGAGCCCATGAGACTCGTCTTTTAATCTCTTCCTTAGAGAGCTTTCTGAGCTTTAAACCGAAGGAGATGTTGTCATAAACCGTCATATGCGGAAAGAGAGCATAATCCTGAAAGACAATGCCTATGTTCCTTTCATATGGAGGAACATCGTTCATAACGGTATCATCAAAGTATATCTTCCCTTTGTCTGGCTTCTCAAAACCAGCCATTATTCTAAGTGTTGTTGTCTTTCCACAGCCACTCGGACCAAGCAAGGTTAAAAACTCTCCCGGTTTTGCCTCTAGGGAAGGAATATCAAGCCTGAAATCCGCCTGCTTAAACTCTATGTCCTCAAGTCTTAACCTCACCATATCTCCTCCCCCGTTCTCTCAATTAGAATAAAGGCTATTGTACTGACCAGCATTAAAATAACGGACATTGCTGATGCTGGACCGAGTTGCCGTGAACCTAAAAAGCGGTATATTGCAATGGTTATTGTCGTGTATTCGGGCTTGTATATCATGTAGGTAGCTCCAAGCTCGGCTATGCTCATCGCAAAGGCGAATATCGCCCCCACTACTATGCCTCCAAAAGCGAGAGGAAGCTCAACTTTCAAGAATGCTTTGAGTTCGTTGGCTCCCAAGCTCATGGCGGCTTCCTTTAGGCTGGGCTTTATCTTCTTCAGCACCATGGAGATTGCTCTTAGAACAAAGGGGTAGGCAATAATCGTGTGTGCAAAGACTATCAGATACCAGGTGCCTAAAAGGTTCAGAGGAGGTTTGTGGAAAGCCCTTATGTATCCTAAGCCAAGGGTTATTGCAGAAGAAGCCAAAGGCAGCATCACAAGTGCATCAAATATGTCTTTACCCTTGAATTCCCATCTGTACATTATGTAAGCTATGCTCAAAGCCAAAAGAGTCGAAATAATAACTGTAGAAAATCCAAAGAAAAGGGAATTCCTAATTGCTGCTATGCTGTTTGCACCGAATATAGGGTTATACTCTGGGGAGAAAACCCTTCTGTACCATTCAAGGGTAAAGCTGCCTCCATAGGTGAACGAGTGGTAAACAACAGCTATTAGGGGAGATAAAATAAAAAGGAACACTACGCTGGAGTAGAGTGTTATAAACGCTCCCTTTACGCCCAAAAGTTCTTTCAAGGTTAGAGGTAGTGGTTTTCTAAATATTCTCTGTTCCTCGGCCTTTGCATAAAGGTCAAGGCTTTTTAAGTAGAGGTACATAAAAATAAAGCTCAAAAAGATTTGAATTATAGCCAAAGCCGCTCCTGTTTTGAAGTCCAAGAGGGTCATTATTGCAGTGAATATGTCAACCTCTATGGTCGCATACTGGTATCCGCCAAGGATTAAAGGGATTGAAAAACTCAAAAAGCAGAAGACAAATGTCAGCATTGAGGAGGCAAATATAGCCGGCATGAGCATCGGCAAGGTGACTTTCCTAAAGAGTGTGAATCCCCTTGCCCCCAAGCTTATGGCGGCTTCTTCGTAGTGGGGGTTTATGCGCTGCCATAATGAAGATACCATCCTCACAACCACGGGAAAGTTGTAAAAGGCGTGAGCCAAAATTATTGCCTTCCAAGAATAGAGAATGCCTAGATCCTTTCCAATCAGCTGTGCAATTACTCCAGATCGCCCAAATAGGAGTATAAAGCCCAAGGCAACCATGATGCTGGGCATTACAAAAGGAACCGTTAGAAGGGCTTTTAAAATTCCCTTGCCTGGGAAGTCATATTTTGCAAAGATATACGCCCCAGGTAACCCCAACAACAGTGTTAAGAGTGTAGAGGCAAGTGCCTGCCAAAAAGTGAAAAATATAACCCTTCTGTGATAGCTGTTTGAGATTACCTGGAGAATATACTTCAGCGTAATCCCGTTATCCCACAAACCCTCCTTTAATATGCTCATTAGAGGGAAATAAAAGAACATGAAGAGGAAAACAAGAGGTAGGAAAACTATGAAGTTTCTCCACTTCATTCTCATCGGATTTAATGAGTTATATGGTTTTATAAGTCTGTTGTCCAGTAGGCTAAACCAATATGCCTATCAGCTCCACCGTAATACAGCAAAATCTTGTTCTCGTGTTCTACCATGCCTTCAACAAAGACGACATTATTAACGTGGCCATAAAGTTCCCATTCATACTCTGGAACCATTAGTGGAGTTTCAGTCCTTGCAACAACCTTATCTGGGTATTCTTTATCGAAAATTGCAAGTCCCACTTTGTACTTTAACTCATTCCCATATCTGCCAGCGCTATTGTAAATCAAAGCTATTCCATAGCTAGTCTCAAACAAAGGTGGACCAGGTTCAACCAAAACGTTATCAAAGTATCCTTCTCTTGGAGATAGCACGGGTTCTTTTATGTACTCCCAGTTGACCAAGTCCTTTGAAACTGCCATCCAGATATTTGAATCGCCAAAATACATCAAATAGTTCCCCTTAAAAATGCCTTTCTCAAGCCTTTTTGGCAAGATTGCACCGCTTTTTGTCCAACCTTTGATGTTGTTCTTTTTGTACTCAAAACCTTCAAAAATTGGCCCGTGTTTCTTCCATGTTAGCATATTCTTTGAGGTCGCCAGACACAACCTCGCTGTTTTACCATCGTAACCGGTGTAAGTCATATAGTACGTCTTACCAACCTTCACTATCCTTGGATCTTCAACACCAGCACTTTCCCACTTGTATTCGGGCTCAATTACTGGTTCTGGATGTCTAAAAAAGTTAATGCCATCGTAACTTATTGCAAGCCCAATCCTGCCCGTCAGCTTATCTTCTTTGGATTCTGCCCTGTAAAGCATTACTATCCTGTCCTTCTCTTTAATAACCGCGGGATTGTAAATGTTTCTTGAATCAAAACCTTCTCTAGAGGGAGACAAAATAGGCTGAGGAATCTTTTTTGGAGGCTTTATGTCAATTTTGTTCCCTTCTATTTTGATAATATTTCCAAATATCTCGCTCTTCAAATCTAACAACCTCCTCCTCTTGGGATTCAATCAAGTATACCTTCCTTCTAAACCTAACCAACGCCGAAACCTTAAAGTTTTTGGGCAATAGTGGAGAAACAGTTAGTTCTTTTTCAGCTTTAAGACCTAACAGAGCTGTAAGAAATGCAAATATACTCGCAGCACTCCAAGCCTGTGGGGCATTTGCCCTAGGACATAATAGTGGATATTCACTCTCAAGACCACTGAAGAGTTCTGGAAGCTGAGAATTGGGAAGGAACTTTGCAGCTTTGAATATCGCCTCTGCAAGCGTTCTTGCCTTTTCCTTTTCTCCAATTGATGCAAGCCCAATGGCAATTACTGCATTGTCGTGAGGCCATATGCTACCATTGTGATAGCTAAATGGGTTATAGGCCTTTTCCTTTGAGCTGAGTGTTCTAATTCCCCATCCAGAGAACATATCCTCCTCAAATAACCTTTCAGCTATTTCTTTTTGATGCTCAGCTATTCCGGTAAATAGGAGATGCCCTATGTTTGAAGACACCACCTTAGATGGAACGTTGTCTCCGTCTAGAGCAAGCACATAGAAGCCATCGCACCAGAAATCCTTGTTAAATCTCTTCTTTAGTTCTTCTGCTTCCTTTTTAAGCATTTTTGGATCCAGTGAAGTCAGACCAAGTGAAGCTGCATCCATAAGGGCTTTATAGGCATATCCCTGCACTTCCACCAAGGCAACAGGTGGTTTAGTAGGAGTGCCCTCCTCAGTTGGAATGCCTTCCTTCGAGTCCTTCCATCCTTGATTAACCAAGAGCCCTCCCTTATACCTTATGTATCCCCCTCCTTCATCAAGTCTCCTCAAAATCCATTCCACCGCAGCAGTTAGATTTGGCTTGAGCCTCTCTATTAGTTCCCTATCACCAGTCCACCGGAGGTATTCAGCGGCTAAAATAACGTAGAGAGGAGTTGCATCTACGGTTCCGTAATAAGGAGCAAACGGCATTTTTCTCGAATGAGACAACTCACCAAACCTAAACTCGTGGGGAATCTTGCCGGGCTCTTCTTCGTTAAGAGGATTAAACTTCCTTCCCTGAATCTTGGCAAAGAACTTTAAAGTGCCTTCGGCATACTGGGGATAATATGGAAGCAGAAACCACGATGTGATAATGCTGTCTCTTCCAAAAGGACATGCATAATACGGAATACCAGCAAATGGAACCATCCCATAGTTGGTGTACGCTGTCAAGGCAGTTAGATCCTCAATAGCCCGCTCAAAAACTCTGTCAAGCCATGTTAAGTTCGTTGAGACAACATTTGGAAGCAAAAGAGGCTTTTCTGTCAAAAATATTTCAAGTCCTTCCTTCGAAATCTCGGGAATGAATTCAAGGTAGAGGGTCTCTTTCTCAAGGGGTTCTAGAGCAATCTCTGCAAATGCCAGTCCTTTTTCAGTTTTCATGTTTGTTTTAATCTTCAGATTTCTTTTGATCTTATCTTTTCCAGTATAGGAATACTCATTTTCGTCTCCAAGAGAGCTCTTGATCCTGCGTCTAATTTTCTGTCCTCCGAATTTTCTAACTTCAAAAATATCTTCTATTGGAACTTTAAAGGAGTACTCCACTCTAAGGTGCACCTTCCTCTTTGAGGTATTGTAGAACTGAAGTTCTTCCCTATATGCCCAGTTGTCCTTTATTTCTCGCTTTCTCAACAGAACTACTTCATCTTCTATAGAAAAATGAGAATATGCCTTTCTCGGGCCATCCTGAGAGCTTCCTATGAGCACGCTGTTTTTGTCTAACTTGAGCTTCACTCCCTTTAGAAAGCGGGTATCAAAGATATAAAAACCGTCGTAGTTATCTTTCATATCTCCATTTTGTCTCGTAACGGCAAAAGCTCCGTTATAAGAGAGAATAACTGACATCCCTTCAACCTCCAAAGAATTGAGATTAAAGAGAAGTCAAAAAATTCTCAACTTCTTCCTTCTTTCTCAGATTTACCGCTTTGATACCCCACATTCTTGCTACGAACTCAACTTCCTCTGCGAAATCCCCAGGAACTGCTGAGAGGTGATTTGCACCCATTATATTTAGGAACTTCTCCTTGTCGAGGGGATTCCTTATTGCCGTATGAGGCCATTGTTTGCCCCATTTTAGCTTGGATTCGATTTCTTCAGTGATCTCAACCCCCTCTGCAAGGAAGTATAGGAGGTAATACTCTCCCCCTTTTCTTATAAGCCTTGCAACGGTGAACTTAGTTGGTGGAGTTCTATATGTTAATGCTCCTCCGCTTTTTCCTTGGCATTGGCCTTGTATGGTTGTTTCCTTGAGGTTTTCTTCGGGGTTTTCGCTGAGCTTTGCATAGTAAAGGGATGAGGCACCGCAGTTTGCTATCAATACCAGCTCATCGTCAACGTACTTTATGTCACCAAAAAGTGGAGGTTTTCCACTCAAATAAAAGAGTAAAGCAGAGCTTATAGTCCCTTTCACGTCTCCTTCACATGTAGCTGGCACAACAGGTTTTTCTCCTTTTGCATCGGCATTAAACGGGAAGAGAGCTGGGATTAGACATGCGGTCACTCCATATATCTCACTAAGCTCCGGTTGGCATTTAATTGAAACAGCTGCAACTTCTTCTTTGTATTCCTTCCAGATATCCTTTGCGGCGAGGTATATGGCTATCTGTCTCCTTAAAACCTCTGGAGTTAGCATGTTGTTATCGTAATTAACCTTTGCCTTTTCATTCAGCCAGTCAAAGAACTCCTCAACACGAATACGCTCTTTTTCATCACTAATCATTGAATCTGCTCTCTTGATTATTGTGTACTGATCGAGGATCAAGAAATCCCCTATAAACCTTTTTAATCTTGGAAGGTCGTCCATTAAATGCTCCATTCCAAGTGTATAAGGAGCTCCCCAGAGAAGTAAGGATTTTTTGGATAGCTTCGACACAGCCTCTGCAGCCCTTGCCCATGCTTTTACTTTCTCTACATCTCCCTTAAGCCTTACATGGTGTAGGGCATGATAGTTTACGGAGCTTTCCCATAAGGAAGCTCCAACAGAGGTTATACATGTACTCCCAGCCCAAGCTGGATCATCGTCGGCATAGAGAAGCATAGGTTTGTTGGTTTCCTTTGCCAGCAACGTTACAAGATTACTCTCCGTCCAGTGCCACAGGCCCAAGATAATTCCACTTATATCTCTGGAGCCTATCAATCTGGAAGCTTTAAGGACTTCCTCTTTATCATCAACTCCAAAGTTTTCTCCCCTTTCGAGGGCTTCATATTTTCCAAGAGCCTCATTAACGTCAAAAACTTCGAGGTTAGAGGACTTCAGTTCCTTTATAAGGTTTTTATGTTTTTCCAACAGGGCTTTTTCCCTCTCTACTGAAAGGGCAGTTTTCCTTGGATCTGTGAAAGTTATAACGGCTAGCACACAACACCACCTTGGCATTTGTTATGCATGAATTGTTTTTAAAATTTAAGGGAGGAAAAGAGGGCTAGAATATTGCTTTTCCTGTGGTTTTGTCGAAGATGTGAATCTTCTTCATATCAAACACAACATCAACCTCCACACCCTCCCTAACCCTAGACTCCGACCTGAAGGAGCCGACAAAAGTCACACCACCAACACGCAAATGCACA